>DATMXT010000101.1:0-2927 GCA_035561375.1 Terriglobales bacterium
GGGCGGCCTATAGAGGCCGCCCGCCGCATGTGTTATTTTAAACTCTCCAAAATGACGGCAAAGAGCTCGCTCGCCCTGTCCCTGCGCCCTTCGGCATAGAGATATCCGAAGAGGGCCTCCAGCCCCGACGCCGCGGTGTGCAAAGCGGGGTCGGACTTTTTGTTTGCCGTCAGGTGGGCGTTGCGGCCAAGGTGCGCGTAGCGCAGCTCCTCCTCGGTCAGCAGCGGCTCAATGAGGCGCATGGCTTTGGCCTGCCCCTTTGCGCCCACATATTTCTGGGCGGCGGTGTGCAGCTTGCCGCTTGTCGTGTTGGTCTTTTCAATGAGGCTCTCCCGCACCATCAGCTCATACACGCCGTCGCCGAGGTAGGCCAAAGTCTCGCCGCTCAGTTCGCTTGCCCTCATGCCCTGCGCCACTTGGGGCCCTGCGGCGTGTCCTCGAGCAGGATGCCCATGGCGGTCAGCTTGTCGCGGATGGCGTCGGATTTGGCGAAGTCTTTGGCTTTGCGGGCCGCCTGCCGCTCGGCAATGAGGGCCTCAATCTCGGCCGCGTCCTCGTCTTCGGCCTCCTCGCCCATGATGCCGAGCACGCCGGTCAGCTCGTCGAAGAGGGCAAGCCCCGATTCGACAAAGGCCTTTGTCGGGCTCTCCATCGTGGCGGCGTTTAAAAGCCGCGCCATCTCGAAAATGGCGGAAATGGCGTCGGCCGTGTTGAGGTCGTCGTCCATGGCCGTGATGAAGTCGGCCTTGCAGCCCTCAAGCTTCTCCATGACGGCCTTTTCGCTCTCGGTCAAGCCGCCCTGCGCCGACTTGTCGAGCAGGAAGACGAGGTTTGCGCGGCAGTTTTTGAGCCGCTCAAGCCCGGCCTTGGCCTGCGAAAGCGTCTCCCTGCTGTAGTTGATCTGGCTGCGGTAATGGGACGACAGCATAAAGAAGCGGATGGTGTCGTATCCGTAGGCGGCCGAGGCGTCGCGCACCGTAAAGAAGTTGCCCAAAGACTTGCTCATCTTCTGATTGTCGATGTTGAGGTAGCCGTTGTGCACCCAGTAGCGGGCGAACTCGCAGCCGTTGGCGCCCTCGGACTGGGCGATCTCATTTTCATGGTGCGGGAAGATGAGGTCCTGCCCGCCGCCGTGAATGTCGATGGTGTCGCCGAGGAACTTTTTGGCCATGGCCGAGCACTCAATGTGCCAGCCGGGGCGGCCGGGGCCCCAGGGGGATTCCCACGCCGGCTCGCCGGGCTTTGCGGTCTTCCACAGGGCGAAGTCAAGCGGATTCTCCTTGATTTCCGAGACGTCGACTCTGGCGCCCGACATCAGCTCGTCAATGGGCTGGTGGGACAGCTTGCCGTACTCGGGGAAGGATAGGGTGCGATAGTAGACGTCGCCCCCCGACTCATAGGCGTGGCCCTTCTCAATCAGCGTCTCAATCATCTCAATGATTTCGGGCACGACTTCAGTGGCCTTGGGGTGAACGTCGGCCTTGTGAATGCCAAGACCCTTGGCGTCGGTGTAGTACTCCTTAATAAACCGCTCGGAGAGCTCGGCAGAAGTTGTGCCCTCCTCGTTTGCGCGCCGGATGATCTTGTCGTCAATGTCGGTGAAGTTTTGCACAAACTTGACCTTATACCCGCGGTAAATCAGGTAGCGGCGCAGCGTGTCGAATATGATAAAGGGGCGGGCGTTGCCGACGTGGAAGAAGTCGTAGACCGTGGGCCCGCAGGAGTAAATGCGCACAAGCTCAGGGTCGACCGGGACAAAATCCTCTTTTTTTCTATTCAGGTCGTTATACAGTTTCATAAAGCATCCTTTCTACATGTCTTTTCCGATACAGGCCCAGTTGGCATGCAGATAGTGCCATCCGGAAAAGAGCGTCATCGCAGTTGCGGCAATCAGCAGCAGCTGCCCTAAAAATGCGGCCGGCTCATAGACGAGGCCGAGCAGAATGGCACAGATCGACGTCACCTGAAGCAGGGTTTTGTATTTTCCCCAGCGGTCGGCCGCCAGCTCAACGCCGGAGCCCATCGCGACAATTCGAAACGAGGTGACGATGAGCTCCCTGGCGACGATGAGAACGCCGAGATAAGGGCTACATCGCCCCATGGCGGTCAGGCAGAACAGGGCGGCGATGACAAGCAGCTTGTCGGCAAGGGGGTCAAGGAACTTGCCGAAAGTGGTGATGAGCCCGCGGCTGCGGGCGATGACGCCGTCCAGTTTATCGGTTGCGGCGGCAACGGCGAAAATCGCAAGCGCCGCCAAGGGCCCTGCCGGCGGCGCGACCTCCATCAGCACGACGGTGAAAACCGGCACCAGCAGCATCCGGACAACCGTAATTTGATTTGGCAGATTCAACCGAATCCCCCCTTAGTAGAGTCATTATATAGGCAAAACGTAAAATGTTCAATAACCTGTTTGTAAACATCGCAAAGAAACAGGCATATATTTTAGGTAATGTGCACACGCCGCGCGGGGAAATCCGCATTTTTGGCTGAAGGGAGCGTGGCGGCCACCGCCTTGCGGCTTTGCGAACCACTTTGCGACGAACTGAAGGAGGGCATCATGAATACGACCGATAAAAAGAGCGACCTGCAAAAAGAGAAGGACCGCGAGGTGTATCAGGCGGACGAGCGCATGAATGCCGCCCGTCTGGTGGAGGGCTCCGTGCAGGAGGCGCTCCTGCGCTGCATCGGCAGGAATGTCATCGTGGAGTTCCTCGTGGGCAATGACAATATGGTCTCCAAATCCGGACTTCTCTACGAGGTCGCAGCGAGCTACATCACACTGTATGACGAAACGGCCGGCGCCTACATCATCTGCGACTTTGGCGCCATTAAATTCGTCACGCTGACCGACCCCTCCAAGCGCTCCCAGCGGCGCAGATAGCGATATCCGCCTTGAACTTTCCATGCAGCTATGGTATATTTTCTGT
>DATMXT010000102.1:0-4031 GCA_035561375.1 Terriglobales bacterium
GACGCTGACCGCCCCCAGCGTTTCAACCGAGGGCAGCCTTTTGACGATGGTGCCGACTGCGACAAGCCGCTGCACCCCCAGGGCCAGCACGATGGTGACGACGGCGGCAAGCCCTTCGGGCACCGCCGCGACGGCGAGCGAAATGGCCGTGAGCAGCATTTCGCCGACCGGCCGGCCCTGCCAGACGGCAAGGGCGAAAAGCCCGGCGCAGAGCACGACCGCGATAATGCCAAGCAGCTTGCCGAGGTCTGCCAGCCGCCGCTGGAGCGGAGTGATTTCGTCGCCGGCCGCCTGCACCATGCCGGCAATGCGGCCAAGCTCGGTCTCCATGCCGACCGCGGTCACGATGCCGTCGCCTCTGCCGTAAGTGACGGCGGTCGACAGATAGGCCATGTTGATGCGGTCGCCAAGCGGGAGTTCACTCGCCGCCACAAAGTCGGCGTCCTTTTCTACCGGCACCGACTCGCCGGTCAGGGCCGACTCCTCGATTTTCAGGCTGGCCGAGGTCAAAAGCCGCAGGTCGGCCGGGACGGTTCGCCCGGCCTCAAGCAGCACAAGGTCGCCCTTCACGAGTTCTTCGGCCGGAATTTCAATGGCCTTTCCGTCCCGCCGGACGACAGCCGTGGGGCTTGACAGTTTTTTTAAAGCCTCAAGCGAATCCTGCGCCTTGCCCTCCTGCACCGTTCCGATGACGGCGTTGAGCAGCACGACCGCGAGGATGATGACGGCGTCGCCGACCTCGTGCACGGCGATGGACACGCCGGCCGCGGCAAAGAGAATATAAATTAATGGGTCGCGGAGTTGGGCGATAAACATGGAGAGCCGGGATTTTTTCTTTGCCTCGACGAGCTTGTTGGGCCCGTCGCGTTTCAGGCGCCGCGCGGCCTCCTCGCCTGTCAGGCCCCGGCCGAGCTCGTCACACACTGCTGCGGTTTTCATTTTTTCGTACATTTAATAGCTCCTCTTTGCTCTTATTATAGAAAAAACGAGACTCTTCATGCATGCACATGAAAAGTCTCGTCAGTCACAAGGTGACTCCCGCGCCAGACGGCCCTATGGCCGTCATGTCTGTTGACGCGGGACCGCGAAGCTTATGTAAGCGCTGCGCGGAAACTACTCCCTTTGTCAGTAATATATACAATATCGGGAAATTTGTCAAGCGTCAGTCGCGTGCACACTTTAGCTTTAGCGGTTGTTCACAAATTTCTATTGAGCGGGCGGGCCCGGTCTGATATAATATTTTTCGCGCTGTTACTGAAAGAGTCATGCCCTATTGCGCAAATGCGTAAACACGCAACCGATTGATTGGAGAAACACATGGGAAAAGCACACAAGACCTCCGTTGGAGGGCAGGCCATATATGAGGGCGTCATGATGCGGGGCCCGAAACAGTACGCCGTATCGGTGCGCCTTCCGGACGGCAGCATTGACACCGTCGTCAAAAACAACAAGAGCATCAAGGACAAATACCCCGTTTTCAAGCTGCCGCTGCTGCGCGGCGTGGCGGGGCTTTTCGAGTCGCTGTCTTTAGGATACGGCACCCTCATGTATTCGTTTGAAAAGGCGGGAATTGAGGAGGAGGAGCCGACCAAGTTTGACCTCTGGCTTGAGCGCACGTTCGGCAAATCGGCCACTAAAGTTGTGCTCGGAATCGGCACGGTGCTCGGAGTGGTTTTGGCGGTGGGCCTCTTTGTGCTGCTGCCGTCCTTAGGCGTCAAGCTCATTTCAAACTATGTGCCCGACTGGTCCCGCTCGGTGCTCGAGGGCCTCATTAAAATCGCCGTCTTCATCGCCTATCTTGCCGCCGTCTCCAAGATGCCGGACATCGCCCGCACTTTCGAGTACCACGGCGCCGAGCACAAGACCATTTTCACCTATGAGCAGGGCGCCCCGCTGACCGTCGAAAACGTGCGCACCCGCAGCCGGTTCCACCCGCGGTGCGGCACAAGCTTTTTGCTCATCGTGCTGGTCATCAGCATTCTCGTCTCGTCTTTGCCCATTGTCACCTGGGACAACGTGCTGGTGCGCGCCCTGACCAAACTCGCGCTGCTGCCCGTCGTCGTCGGCCTCTCTTACGAGCTCATCCAGTTCGCCGGCCGGCACGACAATGTCTTCACCCGTTTCGTCTCGGCCCCGGGGCTCTGGCTGCAGCGCATCACGACGAGGGAGCCCGACGACAGCCAGATTGAAGTGGCCATCGCCTCCATGCTGCCGGTGCTGACCGGCAATCCGGAGGACGACAAGTGGTAAAGGCCATCCTTGAGGCGGCCGGAACCCCATCGGCCGCCTTTGAAGCCCGCCAGCTTGAAAAGGCGGGCCTCGGCGAGGAGGCCGCACGCCGAAGGGCGGCGGGCGAGCCGCTACAGTATATCCTCGGCGAGTGGGATTTTTACGGGCGCACTTTTCTGTGCCGGGAGGGGGTTTTAATCCCCCGGCCCGAGACCGAGCTTCTGGCCGAGGCGGCGCTTGCCTACCTTGACCAAAACGCAACTGCGGCCGACCTCGGCTGCGGCACCGGCTGCATCGGGCTGACGCTTGCGGCCGAAACGGGGTGCGCCGTCACGCTTTTTGACATCGCGCCGGAGCCGCTGGCCCTCGCTGCCGAAAACGCAAAAAAACTTGGAATTACAACCGCCGACATCCGGCGCCGCTCCATTCTCGAGGGCCCCGGTGGACAAAAGTGGGATGTTGTGGTCTCAAATCCCCCCTATATCAAAACGGGCGACCTTGGCGCCCTCCAGCCGGAAGTGCGCCGCGAACCCATTTTGGCCCTTGACGGCGGGGCGGACGGGCTGGACTTCTACCGCGCCATCGCGGCCCTGTGGGTGCCGGCCGCAGACAGAGCCCTGCTGCTCGAAGTCGGGGCGGGACAAGTAAAAGCCGTCGCCGACATGCTGGCCGGTCAGGGAAAAGTGCGCACGCAAAAAGACTACGCCGGAATCCCTCGGATTGTCGTTTTAGAAAAACAGAATATTTGTTCTAAACCTATTGCAAATAGGGCGCCGGTCTGATACAATCATAGACAGCTGAAAAAGTAGGACGGGGAGGACAAAATGGCCAGAAACGAAAAAAAGCCGCTGCAGAAAATCGCGGTCGCGGACGACAAGAAAAAGGCGCTGGAAGAGGCGCTGGCCAAAATTGAAAAAGATTTCGGCAAGGGCGCCGTCATGAAGCTGGGCGAGACCGTGAGCATGAATGTCGAGCACATTCCGACCGGCTCCATCGCGCTCGACGTGGCTTTAGGCATCGGCGGAATTCCGCGGGGGCGCATCATTGAAATCTTCGGGCCGGAGTCCTCCGGAAAGACGACGCTGGCGCTCCACTGCATTGCCGAGGCCCAGAGACTGGGCGGCGAGGCGGCCTTTATCGACGTGGAGCACGCGCTGGACCCCGTGTACGCGGCAAAGCTCGGGGTCGACATCCATTCGCTCTTGGTGGCCCAGCCGGACAGCGGCGAGCAGGCGCTTGAAATCGCCGAAACGCTGGTGCACTCGGGTGCCATTGACGTCATCGTCATCGACTCGGTGGCGGCCCTTGTCACGCGGGCCGAAATCGAGGGCGAGATGGGGGACACCCATGTCGGCCTGCAGGCGCGGCTCATGTCGCAGGCCATGCGGAAACTCGCCGGCGGCATCTCCAAGGCCGGCTGCGCCGCCATTTTCATCAACCAGCTGCGCGAGAAAGTCGGCATTGTCTACGGCAACCCCGAGACGACGCCGGGCGGGCGGGCCCTCAAGTTCTACGCCTCGGTGCGCATTGAGGTGCGCAAGAGCGAGTCGCTCAAAGTCGGCGGCGAAATCATCGGCAACCGCACCAAGGCCAAAGTGGTCAAAAATAAAGTCGCGCCGCCCTTCAAGGTGGCCGAGTTCGACATTCTGTACGGCACCGGCATCTCCCGCACCGGCGAGCTCATCGACATGGGCGTCGAGCTCGACGTCGTGAGCAAAATGGGGGCCTGGTTCTCCTTCAACGAGGCCCGCATGGGTCAGGGCAAGGAGAACGCCAGAGAATACTTAGTGAAAAACCCCGAC
>DATMXT010000103.1:0-4390 GCA_035561375.1 Terriglobales bacterium
CACATTTTCTCGGCCAATTGGAAAGCCGAGAAAATCAGGCTGTCGATAAATGACTTTATCCGCAGCCTGTCAAAGGGCCGCAAGCAAATGCTTGCGGCCCTTTGAATTAAGTAGATATTTACTTGGCCAGCGCCATAAGCGCATAGGCCGCGTAGAGCGCCGTGCCGCCTTCGAGCACGTTTTCGTCGATGTCAAAGCGCTCGTTGTGGTGCGGGACATAGGGGCCGGGAACCGCCGAGCCGACAAAGGCGATGGCGGCGGGGATGCGCTCGGCGTAATAGGCGAAGTCCTCGCTGCCGGTCTGCTTTTCCCGCAGGGCAAAGCAGTCCCCGCCGTAGACCTCTTTTGCCGCTGCGCGGGCAATTTCGGCCGGGCCCGCGTGGTTGATGGTGGGCGGCGTGCCCTGGGTCACTTTGAACTCCACAGTGCCCCGCAGCGCCTGCGCCGTGCCCGCCGCGACGCGCTTGATCGACTCGATGAGCCCCGCTCTGATCTCGGGCGAGAAAGAGCGAATCGAGAGCTCCAAAGTGCCCTTGTTCGCGATGATGTTGGCGCGGGTGCCGGCCTGCATCTGCCCGATCGTGACGACAGTCGGCTCAAGCGGGCTGTACTCGCGGCTGACGACGGTCTGGAGGTTCATGGTGATGGCGGCCGTGATGACGACGGCGTCAATGCACTGGTCCGGTCTGGCACCGTGGCCGCTGACCCCGTTCACCGTGACCGTCATCATGTCGGCCGAGGCCATGCGGGGCCCGGGCGTGCAGTCGACCTGTCCGACCTTGAAGGCCGAGGCGACATGGATGCCGAAAATGCTGTCGACGCCCTCAAGGCAGCCGGCCTCAATCATAATTTTAGCCCCGGCGATGAGCTCCTCGGCCGGCTGGAAAATGAGCCGGACCGTGCCTGCGAACTCATCTCTCATGGCCCACAGCACCCGGGCTGCGCCCAGCAGCATGGCCGTGTGGGCGTCGTGCCCGCAGGCGTGCATTTTGCCCTCGACCGTGGAGGCGTAGGGCACCTCATTTTTCTCGGTGATTTCAAGGGCGTCAATGTCGGCGCGCAGCGCTACGGTCTTGCCCGGTTTTGCGCCCGCAATCTCAGCGATGACGCCGATGTCGTTTACGACCCGAAAGGGCACGCCCATTTCAGAAAGCTCTTTTTGAATGCGCTTGCAGGTCTCAAACTCCTGAAGAGACGACTCGGGGTGCATGTGAAAATGCCGGCGCATTTCAGTGACATATGCGCGGTTTTCCTTAGAGAGCGCCTTGATTTTACTGACCACTTAAAACCCCCTTACTTGAACAGCCACTCGTACATGGCGTTGAGATAAATCTCGTTGTGCAACATGAATTCGTCGATGACCATAAACTCATCGATACCGTGGATGTTGTGGCCGGGAGCCCCTTCAAGCGCCGAGCCGAAGGAGACGGCGCGGTTGTGCAGCTTGCGGGCGTAGGTGCCGCCGCCCGACGAGTTGAGGGAACTGGGACGGCCGGTGACGCGGGTGTAGATGTCGGCAAACATTTGGATGTGGGGGTCGTCGTTGGGGACCATGAGCGGCGCGGAATTGCGGGTCATCTCAAGTTCCACCGGCTCGTCCTTCACGCTCTCGCAGATGGTCTTGTAAATTTTCTCCCCGTCCAAGGTCGAGGGGTAGCGGATGTCGATTGTGTTGAAGCCCTCGTTGCACGCAAGCTCAATGATGCCGACGTTGAGGGTCAGGGGCCCCGTGTCGTCCTCGCACTTGACGCCGAAGAGTGAGCCGTCCCAGGACATGCCGTAGCGCCGGGCGATGAACTTGACGGCGCTCCCCGCCTTTTCGCCGAGGAACTCATAGAGGAAGCCCGCCAGGTTGAAAATGGCGTTGAAGCCGTTCCAGGGCTCGGCGGCGTGGCAGGACTTGCCAAGCCCCGTGAGCAGGATGTCCCCGTCCTTCTCCTCGGCCGAAATCGCGTAGGGTTTACCCGCGTTGTAGGCCTCGAGGGCTTTGACGGTGTCTGCCAGCGTCACCTGCTTGCCGCACAGGATGGCCGTGGCCTTGTCGGGCAGAATGTTGGTCGCGCCGCCGCACTTGAAGCTTTTGACCGCGCAGTTCTCGTCCTCCTTATAGTGGACGCGAATCCCCAGTCCCCCCTTCTCCTTGTTGTAAATGGGGTACTCCATGTCCGGCACGATGCCCCACTCGGGCAGCGGCTGCTTCGTGAGGTAGTAGTCGATGTCCTTCATGCCGCTCTCTTCCTGCGTCCCAAGGAAAATGCGAACCTTGCGCTTCGGCGCAAGGCCGAGCTCCGAGAGCGCCTTGAGCCCGTACAGGGCGCCTACGGCTTGCCCCTTGTTGTCGGAGACGCCCCGGCCGTACATTTTCCCGTCCCGGATGCTGGCCTCAAACGGAGGCGTTGTCCAGCCTTCGCCGGCCGGGACGACGTCGAGGTGGCAGGCGACTAAGAGCTCATCCCCGTCGCCCCACTCCACAAAGCCGCAGTAGTTGTCGACACTCTCGGCTTTGAGCCCGAGGCCCTTCGCCTTGTCGAGCATATAGGCAAGCGCCCTTGCGGACTCCGGGCCAAACGGCGCGCCGGGCTCCGGTTTGCCCTCGACCGAGGGGATTGCGACAAGCTCGGCCAGTGTCTTTAACATCTCCTCGCGGTACTGCTGCGCAAGCGCTTTGAAATCCATAAAAATAGCCTCCTTTGAATTTATCCTTATATTAGCTTATCCATGTGATGCTGCCGCCGGCGGCGGTCGACGCACCCTCCGCCAGCTTCCAGCTGCCGGAGTACTGTCCAATCTGCCGCACCTGCCCCTCTACGACGACGATGTCGATGCCCTGTTTGGCGCAAAACCGCTTGGTCAGGGTCAGGGCGTCCGCCTCGGCGTCGGCCTCAATACGGCCGGTTATTACCGTATCCCCGCCGTGCGAAATTGTGACCAGCACCATGGCGGTGTCGGTCGCGTGCCGCACAAAGACGCTGCCGCCTTCCTTTACGGCGTCGAGCGCCACAAGCGCCATGGGGTCGGAAAAACTGCCGTCCTCCCCTTGCAGCGGGGTCAGCCGCGCCACAAGCTCATCCGTCTTCCCGCCCGTATCGGAGAGGCCTATGACGGCATAGGGCAGCGCAGCGTCTTCAATTTCGGCCTGCCGTAAGTAAGCGGCCGCCCTGTCCGCCATGGTTTTTGCCCGCTCGTCGTCAATGGTCGAGAGCAGCGACAGGGCGAGCCCCGTCGTGCTCATATCTTCAAAACTGCCGTCCGCCCGCTGTGAGGCGATGAGGTGCCGCAGCAGCCCATCGGCGTCGTAGCTCACCCCGGCGCCTTCCAGCGACAGGGCCGAGAGAACGGTTTCGTATAAAAAGCCAAACGAGCCGTCTTGCTGACGGGCGGCCAGCATATCGGCAAGGTTTGCGCCGGCAAACAGCTTGGCGTCTATGCCGGCGGCCGTGAGCAGGCAGACATATCCCGCGAGGGTTCCGGTCGGAATGGCCTGGTCGCTGATGACTATGAGCGCCTCGCAGTCCTCCGAGGTGACGGGCACGCCCGCGGCCGCGGCCGCAAGCGCCTCCTCCCACGTGTCTGAATGGTTGGCGTAATATTGGACTCCGGCGGCAACCGCCTCGTCGACGCCGGGGGCGGCGGGGGCGGCGGAGCAGCCGGTGAATATGAGCATGAGGGCAAGCAGCAGGGAAAAGACTCGAATCGTCTCCGCCTCCAGACATTAAGTTTTTTATATTGTAGCACAGCGGCCCGCCGTGGTACAATAGTCCCGAGAGGTCCCGCACAAGTTTCGGCATTGTTTGAACCGGATAAAATATGATAGAATAAGTGAAAATCATGCAAAAAGAAGTTTAAATAGAACGTGAGGAGCAAGGTATGCCAAACGACAGAAGGTTCGCCGTTTTAATTGACGCGGACAACGTGTCCGACAAGTACATCAAATTTATTTTCGATGAGATTGCCATTGACGGCACCGCCACCTACAAGCGGATATACGGGGACTGGACAAAGCCGGCCCTTGCAAACTGGAAGTCGGTGCTGCTCACGAACTCCATCACCCCCATTCAGCAGTACGGCTACACGACCGGCAAAAACGCCACCGACTCGGCCATGATCATCGACGCGATGGACATCCTCTATTCCGGAAACGTCGAGGGCTTTTGCCTCGTCTCGAGCGACAGCGACTTCACTCGGCTTGCCTCTCGGCTGCGCGAGTCCGGCATGTATATCGTCGGCATGGGCGAGCGCAAAACGCCCACGCCCTTTGTGTCGGCCTGCAACAAATTCAAATATCTCGACGTGCTGGCCCAGGCAAAATCCGCTCCGGCGCCCTCGCACGCCCAGAAAAAGCAGACGCCCCCGCTCCTGAAGAAAAAACTGCAGCAAGAGCCCTGCGCGC
>DATMXT010000104.1:0-4821 GCA_035561375.1 Terriglobales bacterium
GATTATACCAGTCAGGCTGAGGAGGTCGCCATGATAAAATATATTGAAGAAAAACTGCGGGAGCTCATTGCCATCGACAGCCCCTCGGGCTATACCCGTGCCGTCGCCGATTACGCGGTGGGCGAGCTTGAGAAAATCGGGTTTGCCCCCTGGGTCACCCAGCAGGGCAGCGTGCTGGCCTGCCTTGGCGGAGAGGGCCGCCCCCTCATTTTGTCGGCCCACGTCGACACGCTTGGGGCCATGGTGGCCGAGGTCAAGAAAAACGGCCGGCTTCGCATCACCCCCATCGGCGGGCTGAGCGCCAACAACGTCGAGACCGAAAACTGCCGCGTCGTCACGTTTGACGGCGCCGTCTATTCGGGCTGCGCCCAGCTGCGCGACCCCTCGGTGCACGTCAACGGCAAATACAGCGAGACGGCGCGCACCTTCGATGAAATTGAAGTCGTGCTCGACGAGGCGGTGTGCACCGGTGAGGAGACTGCGGCCCTTGGCGTTTGCCCCGGCTGCTTTGTCTGCTTTGAGCCCCGGCTTGTCGTCACGCCCACTGGCTTCATCAAGAGCCGGTTTTTGGACGACAAGCTGTCGGCCGCCATCCTGCTCGGCTACGCAAGGCACCTCAAAGAGGCGGGACTGACGCCCCGCCGCAAGGTCTACGTCTGCTTCACGGTCTATGAGGAGGTCGGCCACGGCGCGACGGCCGGCCTGCCGGAGGACGCCGTTGAGATTCTCGGCGTCGACATGGGCTGCGTCGGCGAGGGGCTCACATGCACTGAGCGGCAGGTCTCCATTTGCGCCAAGGACACCCGCGGGCCCTCGAACTACGAGATTCTCTGCGAGCTCATCGCCGTTGCCAAGGCGGGTGGCATCGACTACGCCGTCGACGTCTACCCCCACTACGCCTCCGACTGCGACACGGCCGTGGCGGCCGGCTACGACCTCAAGCACTGCCTCATCGGGGCCGGCGTCTACGCCTCCCACGGCTATGAGCGCAGCCACTTGGAGGGCGTTAAAAACACGCTTGAACTCATTAAAGCCTACACGCTGTGACTAAAAAAGCACCCCGCCCGGGGTGCTTTTTATTGATTGATAAGGAGCAGCTTTTGGACGCGGGTCAGTTTTTTGACGGCCGCCTCCCGCCGAAGGGCGCCTGCTTTGGAGGCGCAGGCCTCGCTGTAGACGAGGACGGCCGGAAGCCTGCCCCTGGTGTATTTTGCGCCATGGCCCGCGTTGTGGACGGCAAGCCGCCGTGCGACGTCGGCGGCGCAGCCGGTGTAGAGGGTGCCGTCGGCGCAGCGCAGCATATATACGTGCCAGCATGCGGACTTTTCCGGTGCGGCGGTTTTCTCCACGGTACCCCTCCTCGGGCGGTCTGCGACTACAGGCCGCGGGCATTGAACAGGCTCAGCGCGTAGACAATTTGCAGTTTCTTCCCGAGTAAATCCCGGTGCCGGGCCGTGCGGTCAAGCCCCGCGGCGCGAAGCTCCGAGAGCTGCCCGGCCAGCCGCTCGTTTTCGGCCAGCAGCCCCTCGTGCAGGTCCTCGTAGGCCCCAAGCCGCGCAAGGACGGCGGCGCCGTCTTTCGCCTCGTAGCCGCCGGGGACAGGATAAGTCAGCCGTCCCGGCAAAACGGTTCTTCCCTTTTCACTCTCCACCAGTGTCTCTCCCCCTTTGCACATCCTTTAATGGGGCTATTATACGCCTTTGGCGCCGTGTCCCGCAACAAAAAGTCCTTCCGGAGCGCACATAGCGCTAAAAAACCGATTTTGGCGCCCTTGGCAGGCAAAAGGCGGCCAAAAAAAACGGTTTCTTGTCCACGAACTATTGATATTGTGAAATCCATGTGTTATAATGCCGGTGTAAGTGTAGGATGTCATGATGAAAGAGTGGGATGCCCCCACTCTTTCATGTGTGTAATGGGGGTTACCGTGGGTACTGCGAGAAAGAAAGGCGGCGGCGGGCAGAGCGCCGCGGCGGTTGAGGAGCTGGTCCGCGAGCTTGCGGGGCCGGTTGTAGAACGGCACGGCGCGCAGCTTTGGGCCGTGGAATTTGCAACCGAGCCCGGAGGGCGCTATTTGCGCATTTTGCTCGACCGCGAGGGGGAACCCGTTGACCTCGACCTGTGCGAAGCCATCAGCCGCGAGCTTGACGGCCTGCTGGACGACCTCGACCCCATTGAGGAGAGCTACTACCTCGAAGTCGGCTCGGCCGGCCTTGACCGGCCCTTAAAGCGGCAAAGCGACTTCGACCGCTTTGCGGGCGAGCTCGTGGAGGTCTCGCTCTATGCCCCTATAGAAATTTGCGGCAAAAAACAAAAACGGTTTGAAGCCACCCTCGTCGGACTCAAAGACGGAGAGCTGACGCTGAAAGGCGAAGACGATATCCCCTTCACGCTGCCGCTCAAATCGGCCGCTTCGGTCAAACTGGCCATACTATTCGATTAAGGAGAAATTCGCATGGATTACACCGAGCTTTTTGACGCGCTCGACGAGCTGGAGCGGGAGCGCCAGATTCCGAAAGACTATATGCTGCAAAAAATCGAAGCCGGTCTGCTCTCGGCAATGCGAAAGGATATTGCGACGCCGGATGGGCTGGCCGTGCTCATCGACCAGAATAAAAAGACCATACGGCTTGTCACGCGGCACACCGTTGTGGAGGAGCCGGAAAACGGCGACCAGGTCTCCCTTGAGGAGGCCAAGGCCATCAGCCCCAAATACGGGCTTGGCGATGTCGTCGAGACCGAAATCGACACGAAAAATCTCGGGCGCATCTCGGCCCAAAACGCCAAGCAGGTCATCATTCAGGGCATTCGCGAGTATGAGCGCGACATGGTCTTCAACGAGTACCGCGACCGGCAGCATGAAATCCTGAACTGCGTCGTCGCCCGGGTCGACGGCCGCGGCGCCGCCCTCTCGGTCGAGGGCAAGACCGAGGTCTACCTCGTCACAGGCGAGCAGATTCCGGGCGAGGTGCTGCGCGAGGGCATGCACGTCAAGGTCTACGTGGTCGAGGTGCGCAACTCCACCAAGGGCCCGCAGATTATGATCTCCCGCACCCACCCGGGCCTTGTCCGCAGGCTTTTTGAGCTCGAAGTGCCCGAAATTTTTGACGGCACCGTGGAAATTCGCTCCATCGCCCGCGAGGCCGGCTCCCGCTCCAAGGTGGCCGTCTGGTCGAACGACCCCGGCGTCGACCCCATCGGCGCCTGCATCGGCGCCAAGGGCGGCCGGGTGGCCAACATCGTGAGCGAGCTGCGCGGCGAGAAAATTGACATCGTGCGCTGGTCGGAGGAGCCCGAGAAATATATCGCGGCCGCCCTCTCCCCCGCCGAGGTCATCAAGGTCATCCCCATTGACGAGCGCAGCTGCCGGGTTGTCGTGCCCGACGACCAGCTGTCGCTGGCCATCGGCAAAGAGGGCCAAAACGCCCGGCTCGCCGCAAAGCTGACCGGATGGAAAATCGACATCAAGGCCGAGAGCGCCGAAGACGCCTACGACTACTGATTTTTTTCGCTCACCGGCCGCAAACCGATGTCCAACGGCCGTTTATCCGCATAAACTGTGCAAAACCGAACTGAATGCTTTTATAGGTGGTATCGTATTTGAGTCAATCGAGTGTTCCCATGAGAATGTGCGTCTCCTGCCAGACCATGCGCCCGAAAAAGGAGCTTATCCGCATCGTCCGCAAGCCGGACGGTGGGGTGGAGCTCGACTTTACAGGGCGCAAGAACGGGCGCGGGGCGTATATCTGCCGTAATAAAGACTGCTTTAACCGGCTTGCGAAGTCGGGCAAGCGCATTGAGAAGGCCTTTGGCGTCCCGCTGCCGGAAGAGGTTCTGGCGCGGCTCGGAGAGGAGTTCGAAAATGGTGAGCCATAACGGTGTCACGGGGCTCTTAGGCCTCGCAAAAAAGGCGGGCGCCACTGCCTCCGGGACGGAGGGAGTGCGCGGGCTGGTGCGCTCGGGCCGGTCACGGCTTGTGCTGCTCGCCTGCGACTGCTCGCAAAACGCGGCAAAACGGGTTGAAAACTGTTGCAGCAGTTACCATGCCGCGCTGATCCATACCGGGCTCACTATGCGGGAGCTTGGAGCCGCAATCGGCTCCGCGCCCTGTTCGGCCGTCGCGGTATCCGACAAAGGACTTGCAGATGCAATCAAAGATAAGGGGGCAGCTATATGGCAGTGATCAAATACAGAGTACACGAGGTGGCGAAGGATTTCGACGTCCCCAACAAATACGTGATGGATACCGTCGCCACGCTCTACCCGGGCGAGCCTAAAAATCATATGACGGCGCTTGAGGTCAAAGAGCTCAACGCCCTGTTTGACCATATTTCAAACGACAACGCAGTCCCCTCCTTTGAAGGCTATTTCAAGGCCGGTGAGGAGGAGCGCCGCCGGCGCGCCGAAGAGGCCGCAAACACTAAGGAGGCCAAACGCGAGGCCGCCCGCAAAGCCGAGGAAGAGGCCCGCAAAAAGGCCGTGGAAGAGGCCGCCCGCCTCAAGGAGGAGACCCGCCGGCAGGCCCGCGAGGCGCTGGCCGCAAAGCAGTCGGGCGAAAGCCCGGCGGCCGGGGCCGCCCCCGAGGCCGAAAAGCCCATTTCAAAGCCCGAGGAGGAAAAACCGGCCCCCGCAGCGCAGCCCCCGCTCCCGCGGGCGGAAGAGCCAAAGCCTGTCCCACAGCAGCCCCAGGGCGGACAGCGCACCGCGGCGGGACTTCGCCCCAACACAAACAAGCGGCCGGACGGCAAGCCCGTGTCGCCGCCTCCGGCAAGGCCCTCCACCCCGCCCCCCGCAAGGCCCCTGTCTCCACAGGGGGGGCCGCAA
>DATMXT010000105.1:0-3970 GCA_035561375.1 Terriglobales bacterium
CTGTGAGGGTTATGCGAGGTAGTCGGAGACAAACTGCAGCGTCGCCTTGGCGCCGAGCAGCAGGGTGTCCTCGTTGAGGTCAAACTTGACATTGTGGTGCGGAGCGCCGGAGCCAAGCTCCTCGTCGGCAATTCCGACAAAGGCGAAGAGGCCGGGCACGACGTCCTGATAGGCGCCGAAGGACTCGGAGGCCATCCAGGCCGGCTCTTTGGCGCGGGTGCCGGGGACAACCTTGTCGACGGCGGCGGCGGCGATGGCGGCCAGCTCCTCGTCGTTGATGACGGGGAAGGCTTTGCCCGGCCACTGCTCGTAAGTCGCGGTGCAGTGGTTGGCCGCGGCCAGACACTCGATGATGTTCTTCATGTTGTCGGTGATTTTGGTGTAGTTCTCAAGCGAGAAATACCGGATGCCGCCCGAAACGGTGCAGGTGTCGGGAATGATGTTCCAGGCCTCGCCGCCCTTCATGGCGGCGACCGTCACGACGCCGGCCTGGTCGGGGGCGACGTTGAGCGGGATGACGGTCTGCAGCTTGCTGACGATCTCGCTGGCGGCCAGCACCGGGTTGATGGACTGGTCGGGACGGGAGCCGTGGCCGCCGCGGCCGTGGATTGTGAAGATGAAAGCGCCTGCGCCCGACATGCGGGGGCCCGCGTCGACCGAGATGGTGCCGGCCTTCATCATGGCGTAGAGGTGGATGCCCCAGATGGCGTCTGCCTTTTCTTTCTTCAGGGCCTCGACGATATAGGGCCAGCTCGAGGGCTGGGACTCCTCGCCCGACTCGAAGACGACCATGACGCGGCCGGTCAGTTCGCTCTTGTGCTCCGCGATGTAGGTGGCGGCTGCGATGAGCATGGAGACATGTCCGTCATGTCCACAGGCGTGGCAGGCGGCGGGGTTCTTCGAAAGCGCAACTTTCTTCTGCTTGAGGTTGGTCTCGGACTCGGGCATGGCCAGAGCGTCCATGTCGGCGCGCAGGGCAAGCGTCTTGCCGGGCTTGCCGGAGTCGATGATGCAGTAAAACGCGACATTGCCGCACATGACGGGCGTCAGGCCGAGCTTCTTCATTTTCTCCTGCGCAAACTTGGAGGTTTCGACTTCCTGGCCGGAAATTTCGGGGTGCTCGTGCAGATATCTGCGGTTTGCAATGATTTCTTCCTTCATGGCTTCAACCGACGAGATGATTTTGCTTGTGTCAAACATGTGTGATACCTCCTAAAAATGTCTATTATCTGCTCACTTGTCCCGTTATTTGCCGTAGGTTTCGGGACCGTGAATTGCATTCATCACCGTTGCGCGGAAAGCGCCTTTTTCAAGGGCGTCCACTCCGCGAATTGTGCTGCCGCCCGGCGAGCACACGCTGTCCTTGAGGGCGCCGGGGTGCATTCCGCTCTCCAGCACCATTTTGGCCGAGCCCATGAGCATCTGGGCCGCGAGCCGATAAGCCGTGTCCCGCGGCACGCCGTGGTAGACGGCGCCGTCGGCGAGCGCCTCAATGAACATGTAGACAAAGGCCGGGCCGCAGCCGGTCAGGGTGCCGGCCGGCCCCATGACCTTGGCGTCGAGCACCTCCACTTTGCCGATGCTTTCAAACATGCCCTTGACAAAGTGGAGCTCGGCGGGCGTCAGCGAGGTCTCGGCCTCGAACAGGGTCATTCCGGCACCGACAAGACAGGGGGTGTTGGGCATGACGCTCTGCACCCGCACGCCTTTGGGCAGCGCCTCGTCAAGCTGCTTTTTGCGCCATCCGAGCGCAATGCAGACGACCGCCTTGCCGACCAGCAGGTCGCCGAGCCCGTCGATGACGGGCTTAATGACGTTTGGCTTGACGCCGAGCAGCACGATGTCGCAGGCCGAGGCGACCTCGGCCGCGCTGCCCGCCGCCTTGACGCCGTATTCCTTCTCGAGCGCAGCCGTCGCAGTGGAGTTGATGTCAAAAGCCATGGCGCCGCCCTCGTCGAAATATCCCGCTTTTGCGGCGCCCCTCGCAATGGCGCCCGCCATGTTGCCGGCGCCGATGAATCCGAATTTGACCATCAGTATCCCCTTCTTCCCGTCTTGACCCTCGCAATGAAGAATACGGCGCCGATGACAATGATTCCGATGACAAAGGCGTAGGAGGCGATAGCCCCGAGAATTCTCAGAAAGCCGCGCCAGGGTTCGTCCTTTTCGGCCTCGTCTTTGCCGTCCTCGCCTTCCGCAAATGCGGGCAGCGCCGCCAGACAGAGCATCAGGGCGGCGAGTATGAGGGCGAGCAGACGCTTATGCTTCGTTTTCAACAAAGTTTCCCTCCTCAGTATTTTTTCCTGTAGTCGTCATCCGGGTTGACGCCCATATTGCGGTTGTGCTTGTGCAGGGAGTAGACCAGCACCGTCGTCAGCGCAATGCCCGAACCGACGAAGAAGGCCGGCCACGAGAAGTGGAATCCCTGCTCCTCGGGCGGAGTCTCCTCCACCTCCTCTTTGTAGAGCTTAGTCGTGCCGACCGCAATGTCGGCCGTCGCCGTCAGGGTCCCCGCCGTCGCCGTCAGGGTGACCACGCCGTCCGATGTGCCTTCAATCCAGTTCTCCACGAGCCGGGCAATGCCGTCGTCCGACAGCGAATAGCGAATTTTCCCGCTGCCGCCGACCACGACGGCCGACAGCTGCTGCGAGGACTTCTTTCCGAGGGTTGGGGGCACCGCCGTGAAAGCGACATGGGGCTCTATGACCGCGAGGTCAAAGCTGTATTCTTTGCCGGCCCCGTCCACCGTGACGCTGCCCTTGACCGTAAAGAATCCGGGCGCCGACGCCGTAAGGCTGCCGTCCTCATAGCTCACAAGGCCGCGGTCGCTGGGGACGGCCGTGAGCGCATAGGGCAGTCCGCCCGGCACTTCGACGGTAATTTTAACCGCTTCGCCCGCGAGCACCGCCTGCCGCTCGGGGTAGACCTTGACAAGCGGCGTATAATACGGCTCTTCGGCCGGCTGATTGTTTGCCCCGGCAGCCGACTCCACATAAATTCCGGCGCCCTCGCCGAATTCGGAGAGCAGTTTGTCGCCTTCAAGCATGGAGTCCGGAGCGCCCCATACCCGCGCGCCGTCTTCATAGACGGCCGACAGGTCGCGGGCCACAAGCAGGCTCCGGTCGCCGGCCGTCGCCGGCCAAAACCACCCGTCCACCATCTCGCCCGCCTGCTCGGCCTTTGTCCCGAGCACCGCTCCCGCAAACCAGGCGGCGGCCTCCCTTCCGACGTCGACCGACGTCGTCACCGGCTTGTACAGTCCGTCAAACCGGCCGCTCCCAGAGACCGTGACGCCCTCTTCGCCCGGGGTGAGGGCGGCCGTCTGCCCCTGCGCTGCGAAGAGACCGCCGAAAATTCGCCCCGCCGTGCGCGCCTCCCCATCCGGGGTGATGGCGCGGAGCTCAAAGACATAGCCGACCCCCTCTGCCTTGGCGACTGTGAGCAGGCCGCTGCGCTCTTTCGTGCTGCCCTCAAGCAGATAGACCCCCCCGTCCGCGTAGTCGGGGTTTGGCTGCGGCGCGCTGTGCGGCTCGAGCTGCCCGTCCGCATAGTCATAAACGGCCGGCGTCTCGGCGGCGGCCCGTGCGCCCCGCACGACCGGAACGGCGGCGACTGCCGTCTGCTTATATATGTTGACCGTTGTGACGAGCATCGTATAGCGGCCCTCGGGCGCCGGGGCGGGGTTCCAGATGAAGGTTTCGGTCACGCCCCCCTCGCCCTGCTTGGTCTCCACCGGCCGGGGCGCCCACGCCGCGACGGGATTTCCCGCCTCGTCAATGAGCTGCGCATGCAGCGTTCCGGAATACAGACAGGAAACCGAAAACTGCATGCAAAGCTGACCGCCCCGCATGTAGCTCTTAATAAAGCCGACGCCGACACTGTCCGCCGCGAGGCCCGTGAGGCCAAGGCCGAAGGTCAGGATGACTGCGGCAAGCAGCGCAAAAACTCGTTTTTTCATGCGACCCTTCCC
>DATMXT010000106.1:0-5962 GCA_035561375.1 Terriglobales bacterium
ATAGTATAACACACTCTGTCAAGGAGGAGCCGAAAATGAAAATCGTACGGGTGAGCGAGGCGGGCGAGACCTATTACGGCGAACTTAAGGGCGACACGGTCTATAAAATCGAAGGGGAGCTCTTCGGGGAATTCACTGTCACAGACAGGGCGGTCCCGCTTGCAAACGTCAAACTGCTGGCCCCCTGCACGCCCTCCAAGGTCGTCGCCATTGGAAAAAATTACATGGACCACATCAGCGAGATGGCGGCCATGGCGGCCCCCGAGCTGCCCGAGGAGCCGGAGGTCTTTTTAAAGCCGCCCTCCGGCATCATCGCGCCCGGTGAGGAGATTGTCTACCCCGAAGGGGCGAAGCGGGTCGACTATGAGGCCGAGATCGCCGTCGTCATCGGCAAAAAGGCCCGGTATGTGAAAAAAGAGGACGCCGGGGACTACATATTCGGGCTGACCCTCTTAAACGACGTCTCCCGGCGCGACTCGGCCAAGACCACGACCCAGTGGGTGAACGGCAAGGGGTACGACACCTTTTGCCCCATGGGGCCCTATATCGACACTGAGGACGTGCTGGGTAAAAAGACCATCCGCTCGCACCTGTCCGGCGCGCAAAAGCAAAATTGCGACACGGGCAGCCTTATTTTCTCCATTCCGGTGCTCATTGAACACCTGACAAACCGGATGACGCTGCTGCCCGGCGACGTCATCGCCACCGGAACCCCTTCGGGCGTCGGCCCCATGCAGGCGGGCGACGTCATTGTCGTCAGCTCCGACGAGCTCGGGGAGCTCATGAATCCCGTTGTCGCCGAAGTCAAGCCTCGGTAGTCATCCGGCCGGCAGGCCGGGCAATCATAGGACAAGAGAGGTGCGGGACATGGATAAGGACAGCCTCAGCAAACTGATTGAGCAAAACGCCAAAACATACGAGACCCTGAGCGACGCCGTCTGGGAGAGCCCGGAGCTCTGTTACAAGGAGACGACGGCCGCTGCGCTGCATGTCGAGGCGCTCAAAGCGGCCGGATTTAAAGTGACCTGCCCGGCCTACGGCATCAATACCGCCTATTTGGCTGAGTACGGCGAGAGGAGCCCTGTCATTGCGCTGCTCTCGGAGTACGACGCCCTGGACGGCATGAGCCAGGAGGCAGACGCCAATGTCCGGAGTCCCATCATCCCGGGTGGTCCGGGACATGGCTGCGGACATCAGCTGCTGGGCGCCGCCGTCGTCGAGGCGGGGGCCGCCGTCAAGGCCGCCATGGAGCAAGAGGGGGTCAAGGGGACTTTGCGCATCCTCGGCTGCCCCGCGGAAGAGGGGGGCGGCGGTAAGGTCTTTCTCATCCGGGCCGGCGCCTTCAAGGACGTCGACATCGCCCTCTCCTGGCACCCCAACGACGAGCACGGGGCGCAGGACTCGGCGCTCGCCGTCGTCATCGCCCTCTTTTCATTCACCGGCAAGGCCGCCCACGCCGCCGCCGCCCCCGAAAAGGGCCGCAGCGCCTTGGACGCCGCCGAGCTCATGAACGTCGGCACCCAGTTTTTGCGGGAGCACGTACCGGACGACGTGCGCATCCACTACGCTTTCCACGATGTCGGCGGGCTTGCCGCCAACGTCGTGCAGGCAAACGCCAAGCTGCAATATGTCATTCGCGCCAAGAAAAACGCGACGGTTTTAGACGTCTATTCCCGCATCTGCGACATCGCCAAAGGCGCCGCCCTCATGGCGGGCGTCGAGGTCTCTGAGCCCGTCATCGTCGGCGCCTACGCCGACTTTATTCCAAATGAAACACTTGGCGGCCTCATCAACAAACACCAAAACGCCTGCCTGCCCATTGAATACACGGAAGAGGAGCTCGCCTACGCAAAGCGTTTCCAAAAGGACGGCAAGGCGGCGGAGCCCATCTGCTCAAAGCCACCCAAAAAGCGCGAGGGCCCGGGCGGCTCAACCGACCTCGCCGACGTCAGCTGGGTTGTGCCTACGGGGGCTTTCTACGCGGCCTGCTCGGCCTTAGGCACCGTGCCCCACAGCTGGGAGCTTGTGGCGCAGGGCAAATCTTCCATCGCCCACAAGGGCATGCACCACGCCGCAGAGGTGCTGGCGGCAAGCGCCTTAGACCTCTTTGCCGATCCCACCCTCGTTGATGCGGCCAAGGCCGACTTCGCAAAGGCGACGCAGGGCGAAGCTTACAAGAGCCTGCTGCCCGAGGATGCAGAGCCGCAATGAGTTTCACATCAAAAAAGCGCCCCGTTTCGGGGCGCTTTTTGCTGTAAGTGATGGATCAGTTTGGGTGCTCAAAAGTGACTTCACTGAACCGCTCAGCGAGCTCCTTTGCCGCAAGGGCAGCTTTCTCCTCACCGGAGACGTCAAACGCGACAACGCCGCGGTGCAGCATGACAAGCCGCCCGCCGTAGGCGGCGGCGTGCTTTAAGTTGTGGGTCACCATGACGGTGGTCAGGTTTTTTTGCTGTACGATGCGGTCGGTCAGCTCCATGACGGTCTCGCTCGAGCGGGGGTCGAGGGCCGCCGTGTGCTCATCCAAAATTAAGAGCTCCAAGGGCGCCATGGCGGCGATGAGCAGCGCCAGGGCCTGCCGCTGACCGCCCGACAGGGCGTCGGCCCGCAGGTGAATTTTGTCCTCAAGCCCAAGACCCAAGAGTTCGAGCTGCGAGCGGTAAAAGTCGACGCGCCCCCGGCTGACGCCGAGGGAGAGCCCGTAGGAGGCTCCCTTGTGGTCGGCGAGCGACATGTTTTCCAGGATGGTGAGGGTGGGGCAGGTCCCCTTGGCGGGGTCTTGAAAGACCCGCCCGATGACCTTTGCCCGCTCGTGCTCCTTTTGCCGGCCGATGTCCCGGCCGTCTAAGAAGACCTCACCGCTGTCGGCTTGCACATTGCCGCAGATGAGGCCGAGCATCGTCGTCTTGCCCGAGCCGTTGCCGCCGATGACGCTCACAAACTCCCGCCTGCCCGCCTCAAAGTTGAAGTCGGAAAAGAGGGCGACCTCGCTGGCAGAGCCAGGGTTAAAGGTCTTATCAATGTGCCGCAGGGAGACAAAGCTCGTTTCAGGCGCGCAGTTTTTCGGCATGCCGCTTATTCCTCCTGTCTGAAATAACATTGCTTGACACAAGGGCCGCAGTGAAGAGAACCGCCATGAGCGCCTTGAGATAGTTTGTCGGAAGCCCGAGCTGCATGGCGGCGACAAGGCAGGCCTTGTAGACGATGGCCCCGAGCACCGCGGCCGTCGTCGCCTTTATAAAGCGCAGCCGGCCGAACAGGCTGCTTCCGATGATGACGGCAGCCAGCGCCATGACCACCATGCCGGTGCCCGACTGGATGTTGGCGCTTCCCGCCTGCTGGGCCAAGACACTTCCGGCCAGCGCCGTGCACCCGTTGCCGATGGCAAGGCCGAGAATTTTCAGGGTGCCGGGGTCAAGCCCGAGCGAGACGACATACTGCGGATTGTCGCCGGCCGCCCGCAGCAGCAGCCCCGATTTCGTTTTGAGATAGCAGTCAATGACGAGCTTCACGGCGACGCAGACAAGGGCGGCGACAATCAAAACCCGGTATTTCCGCCATCCCTCTTGCAGCAGCACGGCGACCCCCACCGTGTAAATGGTGTCTTTGCCGTAGAACTGGACGACGGCGCTGCCCTTTGTGATGACGAGGTTGACGCTCCACATGGTGATCATCGTCAGAATGCCCGAGAGCAGGTCGGAGATGTGCAGCCGGACGTGCAGCAGCCCCGTCACGCCTCCGGCCGCGGCGCCGCAGGCAAAGGCGGCAAGGCAGGCAAGCCAGGGGTCACTGCCGGAAGCGATTAGCGCGGCAGTGACGCAGGAGCCCAAGGGGAAAGTGCCGTCGACCGACAGGTCGGGAAAGCCCAGCACCCGGTAGGTGATGTAGACCCCCACCGCCACGATGCCGTAAATGAAGCCCTCCTCCAGCACGCCCCGGATGACGCCGATGACAATGTCCATGAAAAGCCCGCCTTTACCGTACTTAGTTTTCGGTGTCCGCAGTCACTGCGGCGGCATCTGCGTACTGTGCCGGCAGCGCCATTGAAAAGGCCTCCAGCACATCCGGGTTGTAGACCGGCTCGCAGTCGGTGGCCTGATAGACCGGGAGCTCGCCGGCTTTGGCCTCGCCCGACAGGACTTTGGCCACTGTGCCGCCGGTCTTGACCCCTAAGGCGACATAGTCGAGGTTCTGCGCGGCAAGGCAGCCGCTTTTGAGCTGCTCTATCTCGGAGCCGAAGACCGGAATGTTCTTTTCGCCCGCCGCCTGCATTAAAAGCGAGAGGTTGTTGACGATGTTGTTGTCAGTGAAGTTGTTGATGCAGTCGATGCCCTTGGAGACAAGGGTCGAAGCGCCCGCCGCCACTTCGGAGGCGTTTGTCACCCCGACCGGGACAATTTCAAACCCGTAATCGGGGGCAGCGGCCGTGATTTCGGCCAGCTGCGTGATGGAGTTGGGCTCGCTCACCGTGTAGAGGATGCCGATACGCTCGGCGTCCGGCATGAAGGCCCGAATCATTTCGAGCTGCGGGCGGACCGGCAGAATGTCGGCCGAGCCTGTGCAGTTGTTGCCCGGAGCTTCAATGGACTGCACAATGCCGGCCAAAACCGGGTCCGAGACCGCGAGAAAGACGACCGGGATGTCGGTGTCCTTGGCGGCGCCGTAGGCCGACATGGCGGCCGGCGTCGCAATGGCCACGATGAGGTCATACTGCTTTGCGACCATGCTCTTGGCGATGAGGTCGCCGGTCGAGGGGTCGCCCTGGGCGTTTTGCAGGTCGATTTCGAGGTTTTCACCCTCGATGAAGCCTGCCTCCTCAAGCCCCGTCACAAGTCCGCTGTAGCAGTTGTCAAGCGAGGGGTGGGGCGCGTACTGAATGACGCCGACGGTATAGGACGCCGGCTCTTCGCCGCCGGTGGGGGCAGGCTCGCTCTTTGGCGAGCAACCGTAAAGGGAGACGGCGGCGGCCGCGGCAAGGGACAGGGCAGTCAGTTTTTTAAATGTGTTTTTCATGGGGTAATCCTCCTCAAAGTCAAGTGTTTTTGGGGTTGTGGGATATGGGACATGAGAATTTTGCGAAAATGTGTATTTTCGCCACCAACCATCCGACATAACACCAACTCCTTCACTTTGAAAAGATTTTTTACAGTGCCGGGGAGCGCCCGCGGGGGAATAAAAAAAGCCCTTGCCCCTGAATAAACAGGGACAAGAGCATACACTCCTGCGGTACCACCCGGATTGGCGAAAAATCGCCCGCTTTTTCCGCACACAAGTCATGTGCGCCTCCTTGATAACGGGCGAAGCTCCCGTCAAGCACTACTCGGCTCAAGGCCTTTCGTCTTGCCCTCATAAGTCCATTCGGCATACCGCGCTTTACCGCAATCCCACCGCCTGCGGCTCTCTGTACAAACACTGCGCATGCGTACTCTTCTCAATCACAGGTTTTTGTATTTCGTTTGCGGCTATTATACGCAGGCGGGCCGTCCTTTGTCAAGCCGCGAAATGGGTTTAACGGGGAAATCACAAAAATTCATACGTTTTATGCATATCTGTGGTCCTTACAGGCCGCTTTTACAGACATTTTTCACAAGGACCGACCCATCCGCAAAAAAGTCCGAATCCGCCATGCAGGTGTACGAGCCGGCGGGCAGGCTATGATTTGGTGTACTCCAAAATATCCTCCACCCGGCAATCGAGCGCAAAGCAAATTCGGGCGAGGATGTCGGCGTCAATATTTTCCACCTGGTCTTTGTACCACTTGTCCACAACCTCAAACCGCGTGTCGATTTTGCGGGCAAGGTGATTTCTGGTCATTCCACGGGCGTCAAGCAGTTCTTTCAGCTTGAGCCTCACCCGCCCGTACGCTCTGCGCTGCAGCACGGAGTTTGTTTCATCCATGTCGGCATCACCTCAAGATGATACTATTTACAAAGTTACTTATTGACTATATACATACATATAG
>DATMXT010000107.1:0-4123 GCA_035561375.1 Terriglobales bacterium
CATTTGTTACCTCACAATGTTTAGTTGCGCGGCCCCGCCGCACTCTTCCGGTTCATCATACCATATTCCACGGGCAATTTCAAAGAAATCCGCGCCCTGTCTGCCGCTTCATACAGCCCCTTTTTTCACTGCGCACACGCCCGAAAACAGAAAGGCCAAAATCCGGCTTGTACCAACAAAATATTTACAAAATATAATATGTCTTTTCTTGTCGACTTTTTCGTTTGAGTGTGGTATACTTGCATTAGAACATTTGTTCTAATGCATACGAAATAGGGGGCATATCTGATGGAATTTAATGAGTGGTCTAACAAGAAAAAAGAGCAGCGGGACTTTGAGCTGTGGGGAGCGAGCCGACCGCTGCCGGTGGCAGAAACAGGAAGGCGAGCGAGTGGCCGCAACTTAGGGATTTTGAAGGGAGCACTGCCGACCGCTCAAAATCCCTTAGTTGCAACAGGGTCGGACAGCAAAGCGAGGGCGGCTCAGCCGGCAAGCTACGAGCCGCCCTATATGGGCGTCGGGGAGTCGCTCAGGCTTGGGGAAGAGCCGACACAGCCGACGCATTGGGAGAACCCCAAACGCTTGCGCCCGGCGGACGTATACGTCGCGCCTGAAAAAGCGCTTGCGCCGTCATACCCGGAAGCGTATACTAAAAACTGGAATCTCGAAGACATAGACGACGCCACGCTTTCGCACCTCATTGAGGACTACACCGGCCGCCGGCAAAACCGGGAGTCGGCGGGGCAGCCCGATGACCGGTTTTCGCCTCTCCTCAAATTGGGCGACGCCTATGACACGCTTTATCAAGTTGCCCTCAGCATGGCGTGCCTCAAACCCCCTGCGGACGTATGGGCTTTTCCCGAGAACAATGAGGCGCCGCCGCCCATCGGCTTCCCGAATTATTTCGGCAAATCCGCGGACGAACCCGCAGATGACCTGTATGGCGACAGTTCGGGCGATTTGGCTGACGACAGCCAAACCCCCTTTATTGTAAAGAACAGCGGTGAACCGGGGGAGCTCTCAATAGATTTGGGAATCGAAAGCAAAAGTCAAAATGGCCTCCCTGAAGAACTTGTAATTGGTGAAGGGGTTAACGCTCAATCTGCGCGCAAAATAGGATGTCTTTCTGTCGCCATAGCTATGGCCTTGGGAGTAGAGCCAGATAAGTTTATTACAACTCTTATAAACAACGGCGGCTATAATTCCAATAATCTCCTTATTTGGAGCAAAGTAGATGAATTGTATGGGTACAATCGCGAAAATAAAAGCGGAGGATTTGAAGATACAAAGGATTCAATTGTTGAATACCTTGAAGCGGGAATCCCGGTTATCGGCCAGATTCGCAGGAGTGGAGGCGGGTATCACTACTTCCTGATCACCGGGTTTAACGGAAAAGTCGGTATAAATGATGATGGAAGCTATGATTTGTCAAATGTCACGATGGACATGTTTACCGTAAATGACCCATTGAAGGAAAGTAATAAAACGCTGACACAGGCTGTTAGGTCAAGCAATTTTAATGCCATCACAGCCTACATTCCACCAAAAACGTCGCGGGACGGCGGAGGCAGGTAATTAAATCGAATTAGCCGAATATAGGAGGTATCGGAAAGCATGAACAAAAAATGGCTCATCCTTTTGGCACTGGCGCTGTCGCTATTGACCGGATGCCAACTTTCCCAAACAGAAGCCGAGCCGCCCACAGACGGACAGGCAGGGGAAGATGTCGTTGGCGTAAAAGCTTCGAACTTTGTGGTGGATGAAGGCGGGAATGCCTATTACAGCAAACGCGGCGATGCCAGTGGAATGGTTTGCAGGGATACCGAAGGAAATGAGTCAACCTTTGCCGAGTGGAGCAGATCCATAATTTTAAGCGGAGATTGGCTTTATTATCGCAGCGTCGACGACAAACTATATAAAATCAGAACAGACAAAAGCGAAAAAACGCTGCTCAGGGATAAATACACAGACCGCAGTATGATGCTCGTTGGGAACTCGATTTATTTCCAGGATAGTGAGTATGGCTACTCAATTTCCCGAGTGGATTTGAACGGTGAGAATTTTCAGACAATCAACGGACAAAAATGCCATGGTTTTGTAGGCTATAAAGATAACTGGCTGTACTATGTCCGCTCTAACTACCACTACAAAACAAATAAATTGACCAAGACGGAATTGTCCCTCTACAAAATGCGAGCGGATGGGTCGGAAATAACGCTCATTTCGGAATACAATACAGGATATATTTTTATTGATGGGGACTCCATCTATTACCATATTTTTTCCCTTGACGGATATGCCGAAGACATATACCGTACTGATCTAAACGGCGGCAACCTGACGCAGCTCCACCTCCTTCCGCAGGACAGCGGACTGCCATATGAAGTTGCATTTAAAGACGGCTGGGTGTATTACTCCTACTTCACCGCCGGCTTTTACGACGGCAGCGACCTCCACAGAGTCCGGGCGGACGGCACGGGTGACGAGATGATCTTTGCGGGACAAATTAAAGACGTCCAGTTTTCGGGCGATTGGATGTTCTGCTTCGACGAGGAGACAAAATACTGGTACAAGCTGCGGCCGGACGGCACGGAGAGGGAGCAGCTCTATCCCGATTCAATGATGGTGACGGGCCCCGGCATTTGACATTAAACTTTGGGCGGCGAGGACTGCGAAAAGCAGTCCTCGCCGCTTTTCCCGTCACAACCGCCCCGCCCCCTTGTGACCCTATGTGCGCGCCCTCATATAATGGGGAGATACGAACTTTTTATGAGGTGATGCACATGAGGACGCTGCGCTACGGCATGTCGGGCACCGACGTCATGGAGATGCAGGCGACGCTCAAAAAAATGGGATACAACCCCGGCCCCATAAACGGGCAGTTTGGCGCCCAGACCCGCAGCGCGGTACAGCGGTTCCAAAGCCGGTTCGGGCTGACGCCGGACGGCATCGTCGGCCCCGCGACCTGGCGGGTTCTGGAGCGTTTTATGCTCGGCTACGACCTCTACGCCGTCCGCCCGGGGAACACGCTCTGGAGCATTGCGCGGGCCTACGGCACCACAGTGCAGGCCATACTGACCGCAAATCCCGGCGTAGACCCCGAGCGGCTGACGGTCGGGCAGCAGCTCGTCATTCCCTACGATTTCCCGGTCGTCGACACCAACATCGACTACACTTACGCGGTCCTCGAGCGGGACATCGCGGGGCTTGCGGCCCGCTACCCCTTTATTCAGGTCGGCTCGGCCGGCAGCAGTGTGCTGGGCAAAGAGCTCTACACCCTGCGCCTCGGCGTCGGCCCGAGCGAGGTCTTCTACAACGCCGCCCACCATTCCCTCGAGTGGATTACGACCCCCGTCCTCATGAAGTTCATTGAGGACTTCGCCGACGCCTATTCCCGCGGCGTGACGCTTGGGGCGGGGTACGACCCGGCCGACATCTGGCGGCGCTCGAGCCTCTATTATCTGCCCATGGTCAACCCCGACGGCGTCGACCTCGTGCTCGACGGTCTGTCGCAAGACAATCCCTATTACAGCCAGCTTATCGCGTGGAACAACGGCAGCGACGACTTTTCCACCGTGTGGCAGGCCAACATCCGCGGGGTTGATTTAAACCACAACTACGACGCCGCGTGGGAGGAGTCCAAGGAGGCCGAGGCGGCCTTAGGCATCACCGGCCCTGGGCCGACCCGCTACTCCGGCCCCTCGCCCCTGTCCGAGCCCGAAACTCAGGCTGTGGCCGCTTTTACGCGCCGGCACAACTTCCGGCTCGTCATGGCCTACCACAGCCAGGGCGAGGTCATTTACTGGGATTTTGAAAATCTGGCCCCGCCCGAAGCCCTCGCCATCGGCGAGGAGTTCGCCCGCGAGAGCGGCTACGCGCTCTCGGACCCCGAGGGGGTCGCCTCCTATGCCGGCTACAAGGACTGGTTTATTCAGGACTGGCGCCGCCCCGGCTACACGATTGAGGTGGGACTGGGCAAAAACCCGCTGCCCATCTCGCAGTTCAACGGCATCTACGCCGACAACCTCAACATGCTGCTGCTGTCCTCGATTATATAGGGGCAGAGAAAAGGCCGCCGACGACTGTCGGCGGCCTTTTTGCGTACAATCACAATCATCAATGT
>DATMXT010000108.1:0-2304 GCA_035561375.1 Terriglobales bacterium
CGCACGACCTCAATGACCCCTGCCGGCTGGTCGGGGTAGAGCACGACCCGGCCGCCCTGTTTGATGATGCCGCACTTTTCAAAGGCGATTTGCGGGGCGGTGTCGCCCAAAATTTTGGTGTGGTCGAGCGAGATGGAGGTGATGACCGCCACATCGGGGCATGGGATGACGTTGGTCGCGTCAAACCGGCCGCCGAGCCCCACTTCCAGCGAGACGACGTCGCACCCCGCCCGCCGGTAGTAGAGCATGGCGGTCGCCGTGACAATCTCGAACTCGCTGGGGACGACCCCGGCCCGCTCCGCCGCGTCCTTGACCTCGCTGACGCAGGCCGCCAGCTCGTCCGGCGTGATGAGCTCGCCGTCCACCTGCATGCGCTCCTCAAAGCGCTCGAGGTAGGGCGAGATGAAGAGCCCCGTCCTGTAACCCGCCGCCCGCGTGATGGAGGCGATGGTGGCCGTCGTGCTGCCCTTGCCGTTGGTGCCGGCGACATGGGCAAAGCGCAGTTCCCGCTCCGGATTGCCGAGCTGCCCCAAAACGGCCTCGACGCGTTTGAGCCCCGGCTTGATGCCGAGCTTTTCCGCGCCGTGGATATACTGCAGTGCCTCTTCGTAGCTGAACATGTCGTCCTTTCCGCTTACGGCAGTTTGGCAAGGCTCTCGTCCACCCTTGCCAGCATCTCTTCAAATTTCCCGAGCTTGCCCCGCTCCTCCTCGACGAGGGCGGCAGGCGCTTTGGCCATAAAGCCCTCATTTGCGAGCTTGCTCTTGACACGGTCAAGCTCCCCGAGGAGCTTTTTCTTTTCGCCGCTCAGACGGGCTCTTTCCGCCGCGTAGTCGACGAGCTCGCCCATCGGGATGAAAATGCGGGCGCCGTCGGTCACAATCGTGACGCTGTCGGCCGGAGGCTCCGTGCCTATCAGCACATCGGTCGCCGAGGCCAGCCGCTTCATAAAGGGAATGCCGGCAGCGAAAGTCTCTTTTTCCTCGGTTTCAATATAGACCTGCGCCCTCTTGGAGGGCGGCACGTTCATTTCGGCCCTGCGGGCCCGGATTGCCCGAATGGCTTCCATGATTTTGTCCATCTCGGCGGCCTCGTCTGTAAAGTCGAGCGCCTCGTCGGCCTTGGGCCAGTCGGACAGCATGATGCTCTCCGCGCTGCCCGGGAGATTCAGGTAAATTTCCTCCGTGATGAAGGGCATGAAGGGGTGCAGCAGCCGCAGCGCAGCCGACAGCACGTGGGTGAGCACCCGCTGGGCGCTCTCTCCGGCCTCCTTGTTGTCGCTGTCGAAAAGCCGCGCCTTGGTCAGCTCAATATACCAGTCGCAGAAGTCGTCCCAGAAGAAGTCGTAGAGATTCCCGAGCGCAACGCCTAAGTCGTAGTTGTCGATGTTGGCCGAGACGTCCCGGATGAGGCTGTTCAGCTTGCTCAAAATCCACTTGTCCTCAAGCTCAAGCGTCTTTGGCAACCCCTGCTCTCCTGTTTCAAGGTTCATGAGCACAAACCGGGAGGCGTTCCAAATCTTGTTGGCGAAGTTGCGCCCGCTCTCCACCTTCTCCATGGAAAAGCGGATGTCGTTGCCGGGCGAGTTGCCGGTCAGAAGCGTAAAGCGCAGGGCGTCGGCCCCGTAGTCCTTGATGATTTCAAGCGGGTCGACGCCGTTGCCAAGCGACTTCGACATCTTGCGCCCCAAAGCGTCCCGCACGAGGCCGTGAATTAAAACGTCTGAGAAGGGCTTTTTGCCGGTGTGCTCAAGCCCCGAGAAAATCATGCGGGAGACCCAGAAGAAGATGATGTCGTAGCCCGTGACCAGCACCGACGTGGGGTAGAACTTCCTCATGTCGGCCGTGTCGTCCGGCCAGCCCAGCGTCTCAAAGGGCCAGAGGGCCGACGAGAACCAGGTGTCGAGCACGTCCTCCTCCTGATGAACCGGCCCGCCGCACTTGGGGCAGACCGTGATGTCCTCTTTCGAGACCGTCATCTCGCCGCAGTCCTCGCAGTAGAAGGCCGGAATGCGGTGGCCCCACCAGAGCTGCCGCGAGACGCACCAGTCGCGCACGTTTTCCATCCAGTTGAAATAGGTGCCGGCAAAGCGGGGCGGCACAAACCGGATGTCGCCCGACCGCACCGCCTCGATGGCGGGACCTGCCAAAGGCTTCATTTTGACAAACCACTGTTCCGAGGTCATGGTCTCAATGTCGGTGGAGCAGCGGTAACAGGTGCCGACGTTGTGGGGCAGCTCTTCGATTTTCAGCAGATACCCGCCCGCCTCGAGGTCGGCCACAATAGCTTTGCGGGCCTCATAGC
>DATMXT010000109.1:0-10302 GCA_035561375.1 Terriglobales bacterium
CCCGGCCACGCAGACCGCCCGCTTTGTGCCGCAGCAGTCGACGACGACGGTGTCTTTCGCGACAAGCGCCCCCTTCTCGGAAAACCACGCCTCGGTGAGCCCGGGCGCCAGCGCCACAATGATGAGCTCGCACAGGGGGAGCCTTGAATCCGTCAGCTCGCCGATGACGGCCCCGTCCGCGATTGCGGCTTCAAGGACGGCCCCGTCTTTGTCGTCCCCCAGCACTTTGTGCCCCGTGTGCGTCGACACCGCTTTGGCCATGGAGCCGCCAATCAGCCCCAGTCCCACAATTCCGATGACCATTTTTTCTCCTTATGCCGTTTCGGCTCTAAATCGGTGGGGCAGCACGGCGGTGACGGCCGCCGCAATGTCGGCAAAGCTCTCGGGCGTCACCGACTGGGCCCCGTCGCACCACGCCTTTTCAGGGTGGTTGTGCACTTCAATCATGAGCCCGTCGGCCCCGATGACGGCCGCCGCCAGCGCCATGGGCTTGACGAGCGACCGCACGCCGGTGCCGTGGCTGGGGTCGACCAAAATGGGCAGATGGGTCATCTCCCGCAGCAGCGGGACGGCCGACAGGTCCAGGGTGTTGCGGGTGTCGGTCGTGAAGGTGCGAATGCCCCGCTCGCAGAGGATGACCTTCTGATTGCCGCCGGCCAGAATATACTCGGCGCTCATCAAAAGTTCGGTTAAGGTGGCCGAAAAGCCCCGCTTTAAGAGGATGGGCTTGTCCAGCCGGCCGAGAACTTTGAGCAACTCGAAATTTTGCATGTTGCGGGCCCCGACCTGAATGACGTCGACCTCGTCGAAGTAGGGCAGCTCCGAGATGTCCATGATTTCGGTCACAACGGGAAGCCCCGTCTCTTTTCCGGCCCGGAGCAGCATGTCAAGGCCCTTCTCCCGAAGCCCCTGAAAGGCGTAGGGAGAGGTGCGCGGCTTGAAAGCGCCGCCCCGCAGCATGACCGCCCCCGCCGCCTTGACGGCGGCGGCGATCTCTGAAATCTGCTCCTGCCCCTCAATGGAGCAGGGGCCCGCAATGAGGGTGAAGCCGCCGCCCACCTTGACGCCGCCGACCTCGACCACCGTGTCCCCCTGGTGCATTTTGCGGCTGGCGCACTTGTAGGGCTCCATGACCCGCTGCACGTCCTTGACGATGCTCATGGCCCGCAGCATCTCAATGTCGATGGCGGTCGTGTCCCCCACCAGCCCCAGCACCGTGTGGTTGACCCCGATGGAGTCGTGCACCGTGATGCCCTGTTCCTCCAGCCACTCTCTAAGCGCCGTAATGCGGCGCTCGTCGGCCCCCTGTTTTAAAATGATAATCATACTCTGCCCCTCCGAATGAAAAAATAGACCGCAGTGTTTGTTACACTGCGGTCATCTCTCGAAACTTCAGGTAGCGTCTCGGCAAATGGCTCAAATACAGTGCACTAAATGATGCTTACGAAAGTAATAAGCATAAAAGTAGCCGTATTCGCCATAAAAACCGAACTGACGCATGCCTTTGCTCCCTCTTTGAAAAGTTGGTAACAGTATAGCATGTGCGAGTCATTTGTCAATAAGGCGCGCACAAATTTGGCTATTTTGACAAATAGTGCCGCATGCCGGACCCGTCCCGGGCGCACCTCCGGGGCATTTTACCCGAAGAGGGTCTCAATGACCTTGGGGGCCCCCTCGGTCGAATAGACCCACCGGTCGATGTGGCCGCCTTGAATGAAATATTCGAGCGGGATGGGCTCCCCCTCCCCTTTGAAGTGGTCGGCCACCACCAGCTTGATTTTCATGCGCTCGGGCAAAATGCTCTTGATGTAGACGACGGCGACATCCCCCACCGCAAGCGCCTCCTGCGGCTCGGCAAGCCCGGCGAGATTGGGCGTCAGCTCAATGAAGACGCCGTAGCTCTCAAGCCCCCGCACGACGCCGGCCACCGTCTGGCCGACCGAGAATTTTGCGGCGTTCTCCTCCCAGGTTCCGAGCAGCTCCCGCAGCGTCAGCGAAATGCGGCCGGGCGACTCCCGCCCCTTGACGGCGCAAAACAGCTTCCACCCCTCCCGCACCCGGTCGGACGGGTGGGAGATGCGGGAGACCGACAGGTTGTCAATCGTGATGAGGGAGGGGATGCCGCAGCCGATGTCGACAAAGGCGCCAAAGCCGGCAAGCCTTGTCACGGTGCAGGGGATGATGTCGCCGGGGCGAAGCAGCGATACATATTTGTCAATGCACTCCTGCTGGGCGGCCCGGCGGGAGAGGACCGGCGTGTCCCCGTCAAATCCCTCTACCTTGCAGACGACTCTGCGGCCCACCCGGGTGACGACCGCAATGGCGCGGGTTTCGCCGGTGTCGAGCCCCACGGCGCACTCGACGTGCGGCATGAAGCCGCGGCAGCACCCGAGGTCAACGGTCAGATTGCCCTCCTCGTCGCAGAGGATGGCCTTCCCCTCCAGCAGGGCGCCGGAGGAGGCGGCGCGGCGCACGTCCTCCATGGTGTGCCGACTCGGGGCCTCCCCTTCCGGTCTGAATATTTTTGTATTCAATGAAACGTCCCCCCTTTTGCTTCAAGTATATGTTGCAAAAGGGGGGATGCAGAACATCGCGGCGCCTGCGGCAGAGGATATGGCCAGACGGCCGTGATGGCGCAGGCCGGTCTGAATTTCGTGGGCAGTCGCAATAAAAAGGGCGCCGGCATGTCCGCCGGCGCCCGTATTGCGCTACGCGTTAAACTTATCGGGCGGGGACTCCCGCAGCCCGTGCTCAAACAAAATGGCCTCGACGATGCGGCGGCAGGCCTCGCCGTCGCCGTAGGGGTTGACGGCTCTGGCCATGGCGTCGTAAGCGACTCTGTCGGTGAGCAGCGTCTGCGCCGCCGCCGCGATGTCGCTCTCCTTCGTGCCGACAAGCCGCACCGTGCCGGCCTCCACCGCCTCCGGCCGCTCGGTCTCCCGGCGCAGCACTAAGACCGGCTTGCCCAAAGCCGGCGCCTCCTCCTGAAGGCCGCCCGAATCGGTCATGACAAAGAGGCACCGCGACATGAGGTTGTGCATGACGGCGGCGTCGACAGGTTCAATCAGCCGGACGTTCGCAATGTCTGAAAGCAGCCGGTAGACCGGCTCCCGCACGGCGGGGTTGGGGTGGACGGGGTAGATGACGCCGACGTCCGGATTGGAGAGGGCGATGGTCCGCACGGCCCGGCAGATGGCCTCCAGCGGCCCGCCGAGGTTCTCCCTGCGGTGGGCGGTCAGCACGATGTAGTTCTCAAACCCCGCGGTCATCGGCAGTGCCATTTCTCTACGCACTGTATATTTCAGGGCATCTATTACAGTATTGCCGGTGACGTAGACTCCCTTTGTCACCCCTTCGCGGGCGAGGTTGGCGGCGTTATTTTTCGTCGGGGCGAAGTGATACTTTGCGAGGTGCCCCACGACGACCCGGTTGGCCTCCTCCGGAAAGGGGGCCGCCATGTCGTATGTGCGCAGCCCCGCCTCGACATGCCCGACCGGAATGCCGCAATAAAAAGCGGCGAGCGCGGCGGTGGCCGTCGTCGTCGTGTCCCCGTGGACCAAGACGAGGTCGGGCGCAAGTTCGCGCAGCGGCCCCTCGAGCCCCGCAATGACCTTTGAGGCGATGCCGCACAGCGACTGCCGGTCCCGCATGACGTCGAGGTCAACGTCGGGGACAATTTCAAACAGCGTATTGACTTCGTCCAACAGCTCCCGGTGCTGGGCCGTGACGCAGACGTGGCTTTCAATCTCGGGCGCTTTGCGCAAAGCGTCGCAGAGGGGCCCCATTTTGATGGCCTCCGGCCGGGTTCCGTAAATGGACAGCACCTTAATCATGCGGCGTCTCCTCCTCATTTGCGCAGGGGGGCGCCTCCACATCCCCATCCGAATCCGGCTGCTGCGCCTCGTCCGGCTTTTGCGCCACGGCGTGCAGCGTGCCGTTTTTGCGGCGCTCATCCACCGTGTGGGCGGCGACAATTGAGACCAGCATGGCGGTGCCGACCAGCATGAGGGCCTTCACAGCCCCGGACGAGGTCAGCAGCACTGCGGCAAGCCCCAAAATGGCCGACACGACATACATGATGGCGACCGCCTGCTTCTGGGAGAAGCCCATGTCGATGAGCCGGTGGTGCAGGTGTCCGCGGTCGGCCTTCATGGGCGGGCGGCCGGTGGCGATGCGGCGGATGATGGCGAAGGTCGTGTCGAAAATCGGCAGCCCGAAAATGAGGAAGGGCACCGTGAAGGAGATGACCGCATAGAACTTGAAGAGCCCCTGAATGGACATGGTGGCCAGCATGTAGCCTAAAAACATGGCGCCGGTGTCCCCCATGAAAATTTTGGCCGGGTTGAGGTTATAGGGGATGAAGCCGATGCAGGCGCCGGCCAGGGCCGCCGCCAGCAGCGCGACCGAGGCGTCCGACACCAGAATGGAGATGGTCATGAGGGCGAAGGTGCCGATCGAGGAGACCCCGACCGCAAGCCCGTCCAGCCCGTCAATGAAGTTGACGGCGTTGGTCATGCCGACAATCCACAGCAGCGTCAGCGGAATGCCCCAGACGCCCAGCACGATGTAGGGTCTCTCCGAGAATATGTTGAAGTTGGTCAGCACTTCCACCTTGACGCCGGCGAAGACCGGAATGAGGGCGGCCGCGATCTGAATGGCGAACTTGGGCTTTGCCGGCAGCGCCACGATGTCGTCCACAATGCCGAGCACGACAATGAGACAGGCCCCGAGCAGCGTGGCCCGAAGCTGGGGCGTGATGTCGACAAAGAGCAGCGACGCAAATATAAAGCCGCAGAAAATGGCAAGTCCCCCGAGCCGCGGGATGGGGTGGTCGTGCATGCGGCGGCTGTCCTTGGGGATGTCAACCGCCCCCACCTTGCCGGCCAGCGCTTTGACCAGCGGGGTGAGGGAAAAGGCCGTCAGCGCGGCGACGGCAAAGGTCAGCGATATTTCGAGATAGAAGGCAGGAACCATAGCACTCCTAACATACGTTCATCGGGGCCTTCCGCACGGCGGAAAGCCCCTTTTCGGACAGTTATTTGGGCATGATGAAGCCAAGCTTCTCATGCACCTCATTGACCTTGGCCTGCGCGATTGCCTGCGCCTTGTCGGCGCCGATTTTCAGCAGGCTGTCGAGGTGGTCGGTATTTTTTAAGAGGTCCAGCGTGCGCTCCCGCACCGGGCGCAGCAGCTCGACCGTCGCCTCGCCCACCGCTTTTTTGAAGTCGCCGTAGCCGCGGCCGGCAAACTCGGCCTCGACAACGGCCGGCGTTTTTCCGGTCCCGGCGCAGTAGATGGAAATGAGGTTGTTGACCCCGTCCCGGCCCTCACCAATGGCAACGGTCGACTCGCTGTCGGTGACCGCCCGCTTGAACTTGCGCATGATGACCTCCGGCTCATCCATGACGAGGACATAGGCGTTGTCGTTGGTGTCGGACTTCGACATTTTTGCGGTGGGCTCCTGCAAGCTCATGATTTTGGCCCCGATTTTGGGGGTGATGCACTCGGGCGGCACAAAGGTGCCGGGGAAGGCCGTGTTGAACCGGATGGCGATGTCGCGGGCCAGCTCGACATGCTGCCGCTGGTCCTCGCCCACCGGCACGACGTCGGCATTGTAGATTAATATGTCGGCAGCCATGAGCACCGGATAGTCGAAGAGCCCCGCGTTGATGTTGTCGGTGTGCTTTCTCGACTTCTCCTTGAACTGGGTCATGCGGGAGAGCTCGCCGAACATCGTAAAGCAGTTTAAGACCCAGGCCAGCACCGCGTGCTGCGGCGCGTGGCTTTGAATGAAGAGAATGCACTTGTCGGGGTCAAGCCCTGAGGCGAGTAGCTGCGCAAAGAGCTGATAGGCCTGCGAGCGCAGATTCTCGGGGTCCTGCCGCACCGTGACGGCGTGCTGGTCGACGACGCAAAAACGGCAGTCGTACTCGTCTTGCATCTCGGCAAAATTCTTTAAGGCGCCGAGGTAATTGCCCAGCGTAATGCGGCCGCTCGGCTGAATGCCGCTGAACGCGATTTTCTTTTTATCCATACGGGTCTCCCTCCAAAATCAATCAAATTCGGATTTGACCGAGCGCAAAAACAGCCCCGTCAACTCCTGTTTGGGGTCTGCGCCGTGGTGCACGATGTTGAGCACCGCCCGCGAGATGGGCAGCTCGACCCCGAGTTCGTCCGAGAGTTTCACCATGGCCTTGACGGTGTAGACCCCCTCGGCCAGCTTGGTGTAGGCCTCGCCCTTGACAAAGGTCTCGCCGAACATACGGTTTTGCGAGAACTCCGAGAACAGCGTGGCCTCGTAGTCGCCCAGATGGCACAGCCCGTAGGCAGAAAGCTCGTTTCCGCCCATGGCCTTGATGAGCCTTGCGACCTCTCGCGCGCCGCGGGCCATGAGGGCCCCCTTGAGGCTGGTGTAGCCAAACCCGTCGAGCATGCCGGCGGCAAGCCCGATGACGTTCTTGGCCGCGGCGCCGATTTCGGTGCCGATGAGGTCGTTGCCGATATAAAGGCGAATGAGCTCACTGCCAAGCGCGTCGATGATCCACTTGATGAGCGCCTTGTCCTCGCTGTCGACCACCATTGCCCCCGGAATGCCGGCCGTGTAGCTCTGCACATGGCCGGGACCGGAGAGGACCGCCACGCGAATGGGCTGCTTGATGCTCTCGCCCATGACGGTCGAGAGCCGTTTGCCGGTGTCCTGCTCAAGCCCCTTCATGCAGAGCAAAAAGGGCTTTTGGGACAGGTCATAACTGTCAAGCTTTGCGGCGAAGGACCGCAGCGCCTGCGAGGAGATGGATATGATGATGAGCTCGGCGTGGCCGACGGCCTCGTCGAGGTCGGTTGTCAGATTCAGGCCGGAGGGCAGCTCGAGATAGCTGTTGCGGCGGGTCCGAATCAGCTCCTCGATGTCCGGTTCCCCCGGCCTGCCCCACATGAGTACGTCGTGCCCGCAGCGCGCGGCATACCAGGCCTGAAAGGCGCCCCAGCGTCCGCATCCGAGTACGGATATTTTCATGATGCCGTCCTCCCACAGATTAGTTTCGTCAGTTCCATTGCCGCCGGCGCATGTCAACGCCCAAAAAAGCGGGGCACAAAGCCGCCGCCGACATGCCGATGGCAAAAGCGGTGAAAATGACCGCTTTTGGCTATTATAGCATAACCGTTTGCGAAAGAGAATAGGATACTTAAAATTGAAAGCTGTGAACAATTTGCAAATTATTGTGAATTATTGGAAAAGTGTTGACATGCCGGCTTCCCGGTGGTATTATATTTTGGCAATCAAAAAAATACCGCGGAGTGGAGCAGTCCGGTAGCTCGTCGGGCTCATAACCCGAAGGTCGTAGGTTCAAATCCTGCCTCCGCAACCAAATGAAGCCCTGTAACCGTACGGTTACAGGGCTTTTTATTTTTCAGAGAAGGCGTATCGTATACCGGCATAGAGGTTTATTTTAGGCGTGTGCCCCCCGCATATCGTGGATTACCGAGGGTTAATAGACCTTGCGAGCCATTTCGCTCTTCGTTTCTCCAGCGTGCGGATTTCCGGTGCGCGGCGCCGCGCCGAACTTGCGCTTATAGGCCCGATAAAAGCTGCTCTTGTCCTTATAGCCGACGCTGAGCGCGGCCTCCTCGATTGAGAGCTCCGAGTTTTGCAGCAGCAGACAGGCCTGGGTCAGCCGGTGGTCTTTGAGCAGGTCCGTGAAGCTCTTACCGGTCTGCTCCCGAATCAGGGCAGAGAGGTAATTCGGGTGGTAGTGGAAGTATTCCGACACCTGCTTCAAGGTGACGCCGGTGTAGTTGGCGTTGATATAGTCGATGATGGCGTTGATGCGCAAATTTTGATGCTGCGGGGTCGCGGCACCGGACTTCAGGCGCTTTTGACTGGCAAGCATCACCAGCAGCAGGCCAAGCTGACAGCGCAGCACGCTCTGATAGCTCGGTTGCCGCTGCGCGTACACCGTCAGCATCTGCGTGAACAGCTCCCGGATGCCGGGCGTCTCGCAGCCCGAAAAGAGGATGTAATCGTTCAGGCTGTTGTTGGTCAGAAAACCTGAAAAAAAGCCCGATAAAAGGATGTCGCTCGACACCAGCGGCAAAATTGTGTGACACATCAGTGACGTGTTCAAATTGCAGTGGAAGAGAATGTCGTCCGGGGCGCCGACCGCGTTGTAGTGCTGCACATTGGGATTGAGGACGATGAAGTCCCCTTCCCCGAGATGAACTTCTTTCCGGTTGACCATCGTGGCGCAGCTGCCAGAATACATATACATCAGGACAAAACAGGTGTGACTGTGCGGGATTTTGCTCTCGTTGGCGGGATTGTGGCGGATCATCAGCATGTCGGTGCCGACGTGCTTGTCCATGTTGTAAATGAAGCTCGGGTCGTCTTTCGCGCGGCGGTCCATCTGTTCTCGAAAGTCGTTGTTCTTCGCGCAATACCCCTTGTACCATTCCATCAGCTTTTGCAGCTCTTCACCCTCCAAAGTGTCCACCCCTTTTAAAGAAGTATACAGGAAAACGGAATGTTGCGCCATTCTTGATCAAAAAAATATGGACTTTCTTATCTGATGCCACATAAAACCTTATCTTCTGCCACTGTCTGAGGCCCTCCGTTATAGGATAATTAAATTTAGTTTTTCGCAAACCCAGTTTGCGATAAGGAGGAAGTTATGAAAAACAAGACAAAAGCATTCCTGGCACTGGTGCTGACGCTCGCCATGCTGGCGACCGGGTGCGCACAGCAGACGGGGCCTGGAGAGGCCGCCGAGCTCTACAAAGAGGGCGCTTACACGGCGTCGGCCCAGGGGAACAACGCTGCCGTCACAGTTGAAACAGTCTTTTCAAAGGACGCCATTGTGTCGGTCACGGTCAAGGAGCACAGTGAGACCGCCGGCATTTCAGACGCCCCCATTGCGCAGATTCCCGAGGCGATTGTCGCCGGGCAGACCCTGGCGGTCGACGCGGTGACCGGCGCAACCAACACGAGCAAGGCCATACTGGCCGCGGTGGAGGACTGTGTGCGGCAGGCCGGCGGCGACCCGGAGCTTTTAAAGCAGGGCGGGCCCAGTGAGGAGACCCCGTTTGAGACCGAGGCCCTCGAGACCGACGTCGTCATCATCGGCGCCGGCGGCGCGGGCCTTGCGGCGGCGGTGTCCGCCGGCGAAAACGGCGCCAGGGTCATCGTGATTGAGAAAATGCCCGACGTCGGCGGCGCCATGAGCCTTTCTTCCGGCCTCATGCTGGTGGCCGGCACCGAGCAGCAGAAGGCGGCCGGCATCACCGGGGACAGCCAGCAGGTCTACATTGACGACATCTACGCGCGCAGCGGCGGCAAGGGAGACCTTGGGCTCATCACCACCCTGTGCACCAGCGCAAACGGCGCCATGACCTGGCTCGGCCAAAACGGCCTCGTCTGGAGCGACGAAGTGCAGACCAAGCCCGACTGCAGCTTTCCGCGCACCCATCTCCCGATAAAGCCCGAGGGGGCCACCGGGGCTTTGGGCGACGTCTACGTCAAGGCGCTGCAGAAGTCGGCCACAGAAAACTACGGCGCGCAGATTCTGCTGAACACCAAAGGCGTTGAACTGATGCAGGACGAGGCCGGCAGGGTCGTTGGCGTCGTGGCGGAAAACGCCGCGGACGGCATTCGCTATGAAATTTCGGCAGCAAGCGTCGTCATGGCCACCGGCGGCTTTGCCGGCAATCCCGACATGGCCCGCTCCTATGACAAGATGATTCCGGACAACGCCGACTACTACGCCCACCCCGGCGCGACCGGCGACGGCATTGTCATGGGGCAGGCCGTCGGCGCAGAGCTTATCGGCATGGAGTACATCAAGAGCATCCTCTCCCGCACCGGCGCGACAAGGGAAATTAAAAACGCCATTTTCGTCAATGCCGAGGGCAACCGGTTCTTTGATGAGGACGGCAAGGCCGAGGACCTCAACGCGGCCATCTATGCGCAGGCAAACAGCAACTGCTACATGATTTACGACAGCCGCACGGTCGGCGAGGTCACCGAGTCGATTCAGAAGATGCTCGACAACGGCACCCTCTTCGTCGGAGAGACCCTGGAAGAGCTGGCCGGCAAAATCGGCGTCGACGGTACAAACCTCGTCAAAACCGTCGAGACCTACAACCCCGTCGCAAAGGGCGAGACCGCCGATGCCTTCGGCCGCACCACCCTCGGCAACACCATCGAGGTCGGTCCCTTCTACGCCGCCGAGCGGCATGTGCAGGTCCACTACACGATGGGCGGCCTCAAAATCAACTCCACAGCCCAGGTCATCGGCGCGGACGGCAGCC
>DATMXT010000110.1:0-4004 GCA_035561375.1 Terriglobales bacterium
GAGAACAGGACGATGGCAAGCGTCCAGCCGACGGCCGAAAAGCTGCCGAACACGACCGACTCAATGAAGTTGTAGTCTTCCTGAATGTTGAGCAGCGCGGCGCCGAGCACGGCGCAGTTGGTCGTGATGAGCGGAAGATAAATTCCGAGCGCCTGATAGAGGGCGGGCACCATCTTCTTGAGCACCATTTCAACGAACTGCACAAGCGTTGCGATGACGAGAATAAAGGCGACGGTCTGCATGAATTCAAGGTTGAAGCGCACGAGAATGAACCGGTTGACGGCGTAGGTCAAAGCGGACGACAGCGTCATCGTGAAAATGACGGCCAGTCCCATGCCGATGGCGGTTTCAGTCTTTTTGGAGACCCCGAAAAAGGGGCAGCACCCTAAAAAGCGGGAGAAAATATAGTTTTCAATTAAAACCGCGTTGATTGCGATGACAAACAGTGCACCCATTACGCAGCCTCCTTCTTTTTGCCCTTGCGGCCCAGCAGGAACTGGACAAGGGCGATCAGGCATCCGAGGCTCAGAAATCCGCCGGGGGCCGTGATCAGCATGGCGGCCGGCTTAAAGCCCGGAAGGACGGTCATGCCGTACCAGGTGCCGCTTCCCAGCACTTCGCGGATGGTTCCGAGAATGAGCAGCGCGAACGTGAAGCCGAGCCCCATGCCCAGTCCGTCAATGGCCGAGCGCCACACGCTGTTCTTGTTGGCGAAAGCCTCCGCGCGGGCCAGAATGATGCAGTTGACGACGATGAGCGGAATGAAGACGCCCAAGGACTTTGAGAGCGCCGGCACAAAGGCCTGAATCAGCAAATCGACACAGGTGACGAATCCCGCGACTACGACGATGTAGCACGCGATGCGCACTTTTTCGGGAATGATTTTGCGCAGCATGGAGATGGCGATGTTGCTGCAAATGAGCACGGCGGTGGCGGCAATTCCCATGCCGAGGCCGTTTTTGACCGAGGTCGAGGTGGCGAGCGTCGGGCACATGCCGAGCAGCTGCACCAATACGGGGTTTTGCGAGACAAGCCCGTCCGCGAGTTGGGCGAATACGCCTTGTTTTTCACTCATAGTTAGTCACGCCCTTTCTCAAGACCCCGCCGTAAGCTCGGGAGCTACGGCGGCGGCGTCTTTTACGCCGTTTAAGACGGCGGCCGAGCTGATGGTGGCGCCGGACAGCGTGTCGACCTCCTCAAACGAGGCTTTACCGATGAACTGTCCCCAGAAGCTCTCTTCGGTCACGCGGGTTCCGACGCCCGAGGTCTCGGAGAGCGACAGAATCTTGAATCCGGAGACGGCGCTGCTCTCGTCAAATCCGACGGCCATTTCAATGGGGCCGCCAAATCCCGTGGGGGCCACGAGGACAATGCGGCCAATTTCGGCGCCGGAGGCGTCGTAGACGAGATATCCGGCAGAGGCTGCGCTGCCTTCGGGCAAAACGGCCTCGTCAAAGCGGCCGGCGTCCGGGAAGAAGCTCGAAAACGCCGCGGTCTGCTCGGCCATTTTAAGCTCGGCAATCCGGGGCTCGGTGATCTCGTTGACATAGCCCAGGAGCGCGGCCGTCACCAAGGAGATCAGGCCCAGTACGAGAACAAGCATGGGGGTGCTTTCTTTGTTTTTCATGCTTTGACCTCCCCTCCGAAGCGCGCCGGCCTCGTGGCTTTGTCAATAAACCACACCAGCACGTTCATGATGAGAATGGAATAGGAGACGCCTTCGGCAAAACTGCCGTATTTGCGGATGAACATGGTGATGAGTCCGCAGCCGACGCCGTAGAGCAGGCGGCCGCGGTCGGTCAGGGGGGCGGTGACATAGTCGGTCGCCATGAAGAAAGCGCCGATCATGAGGCCGCCGCCGAACACGTTGTAAAAGAGGCTCATGGCGCTGTCAAGTCCGCCGGGCGCGAGGTATGAGATGACGGCGACCGTCGCAATATAGCCCACCGGGGTCTCCCAGGAGATGACCTTGCGGAAGAGCATGTAAAGGCCGCCGGCCGCAAGCAGCAGCGCCGAGGTCTCGCCAAGGCAGCCGGGGCGGGCCCCCAGCAGCTGGTTCATCATGTTGGCGCTGCGGTTTAAGGTCTGGGGCAGCGCGCCCGACTTGAGCGCCGCGAGCGGTGTCGCCGTCGTGACGGCGTCGGCCGAAACCCACACGGCGGGGTTTAACACCGGCTTGACCCAGCTCGTCATCTCGGTCGCCCAGGAGGCGGCTAAGAAGACGCGGGCGGCCAAGGCCGGGTTCATGACGTTCTGGCCGATTCCGCCGAACAGCATCTTGACGATGACGATGGCAAAGAAGGCGCCGACCACCGGCATCCAGAGCGGAGCCGTGACCGGCAGATTGAAGGCCAGCAGAATGCCGGTCACGACGGCCGACAGGTCGCCCGTCGTGAGGTCCCATTTCATGAAGCGGCAATACGCGTATTCGAAAATGACACATGCCGCGACGCAGATGGCCGTCAGCACAAGTGCCCGGAATCCGAACAGGTAAATGCTGCCGATGAGGGCCGGCATGAGGGCGATGACGACGTCCCGCATCAGCGAGCGGGTAGTCTCCTTCCCCAGCACATGGGGGGAGGATGTCACATGGAGTGTGTTCATATTCTGGTAGTTCCCCCCTTACTTTTTGGCCGCTGCCGTGTTGCGGCGGGCCTCGCCGAGCTTGGCCTTATACAGCCGGAACTTCTGGGTCAGCGGCAGGCGGGCAGGGCACACATAGGTGCAGGCGCCGCACTCAATGCAGTTGTCGATGCCGAGCTTGTCAAGCTCCTCTAAGTTGTCGAGGTCGCTGTACATGTTGAGATAGCAGGGCAGCAGCCTTGTGGGGCAGGTGCGCAGGCACTTGCCGCAGCGGATGCAGTTGGTGGCCGGCGGCAGCACCAACTCCTCTTTGGACAGCACGAGAATGCCCGAGGTCGTCTTGATGATGGGGACTTCGGTCGTGTACTGGGCCTGTCCCATCATGGGTCCGCCCATGATGACCTTGCCGGCCTCTTCGGAGAGCCCCGAGCAGTAGTCAATGGCGTGCTGGAAGGGCGTGCCGACGCGGCAGAGCAGCACTTTGGGCTCTGTCACAATTTTGCCGGTGACCGTGACGACGCGCTCATAGGAGGGCGTGCCGTATTTCCAGGCGCGGTACAGCGCGCCGCAGGAGTCGACGTTGACGACAATGGCGCCCACGTCGATGGGCAGTTTTCCGGTCGGCACTTCGCGGCCCATGGCGACTTGGATGATCTGCTTCTCGGAGCCCTGCGGGTATTTGGTCTCAAACACCTTGATGTCGACGTCGGCGGCCCCGCCGATATAGGCTTTGAGGGCCTCGACGGCGTCCGGCTTGTTGTCCTCGACGCAGATGGTCGCCTTTGGCAGCCCCAGGGCCCGCATGGTCATGCGGGCGCCTTCGACGACCTGCTCGGCGCGCTCGACCATAATGCGGTGGTCGGAGGAGAGGTAGGGCTCGCACTCGGCGCCGTTGATGAGCAGCGCCTCGGCCTTGCCGCACTTGACCGATGAGGAGATTTTGAAGTGAAGGGGAAAGCCGGCGCCGCCCATGCCGACAATGCCGGCCTCACGGGCGATGGCGACGACCTCATCCGCAGTCAGGTCCGTTGTGGGCTTATCGTACGGCTTGACGGCGGGGTCCGGGGTGTCTTTGCCGTCGTTTTCAATGATGATGCAGGTGGTTTTGGTGCCGCACGGGTGCTCGTAAGGCTCAATCGCCTTGACCGTGCCCGAGACCGAAGAGTGAACCGGTGCCGATACGGCGGCCGCCATGTCGGCGATTTTCGTGCCGACGAAAACGGCGTCGCCGACTGCGACGATGGGCTGCGCCGGAGCGCCTCTATGTTGAGAGAGCGGAATATACAGGGTTTCCGGCGGAGGGAGGGCCTCAATCATCTTTGAGCTGGTGAGGCCCTTCTGATAATCGGGGTGAATTCCCCCCTTAAATGTTTCAGCCATTAAAATAGCTCCTTTCCAAAAAAACGCTGCATATATAATAT
>DATMXT010000111.1:0-10933 GCA_035561375.1 Terriglobales bacterium
TTGAGGGGCTTTCGGACCTGCCGGTCGTGGGTGAGCTGCTGTTCTCCTACAACCCCTTTGTCTACCTCGCAATCGCCATTGCTGTTGCGGCCGGCGTCTACCTCTATAAGACAAAGCTGGGGCTTGAGGTGCAGGCGGTCGGCGAAAACCCGGCCGCGGCAGACGCCGCAGGAATTCCAGTCACGAGACTCAAATATCTCAACATCATGCTGGGCGGCGGCATCTGCGGGCTGGGCGGCGCTTACTGCGCCATGATCATCAACGGCGGCGTCTGGATTTCCGACAACGTCGGCGGGCTCGGGTGGATTTCGGTGGCGCTGGTCATCTTCGCGGCCTGGAAGCCGTGGGTCGCCATCGGCGGCTCCTTTGTCTTCGGCATGATGCGGGTGCTCAAGTTCTACATCCCCAAAAGCGTCTTTGCCCCGCCGGCCGCCCTCTACGACATGCTGCCCTTCCTCGTGACGGCACTCGTGCTGGTCCTGACCTCCATGCGAAAGACCGGCCGGCTGCACATTCCGGAGGGGCTCGGCGTCAATTATTTCCGCGAGGACCGGTGACAAGCGGGTATACCGTGCCATAATAATGGGGAATCATGAAACAGCACTTGCAATTTTCCGGCATCTGTGCTACAATATTCAAGCTGCATAAATGCGGCAAAAATTATTTCACACACTCCGCAAGCTGCGTCATGGTGCCGGAAGCACCCGGTTTGCCGCCGCAATGAACGGGGTGGAGGAAAAACCTACAGGAGGAAAAATCTATGGCAGTCGTATCCATGAAGCAGCTCCTCGAGTCCGGCGTCCACTTCGGACACCAGACGAGGCGCTGGAACCCCAAAATGGCTCCCTACATTTTTACGGAGCGCAACGGCATCTATATCATCGATCTCCAGAAGACGGTCCGCAAAATTGACGAGGCCTACAATTTCGTCAAGGAGCTGGCCGGCAGCGGCGGCACAATTCTGTTCGTCGGAACCAAGAAGCAGGCCATGGACTCCATCAAGGAGGAGGCCGAGCGGGTCGGCATGTACTATGTCAACGCCAGATGGCTGGGCGGCATGCTGACCAACTTCAAGACCATCCGCAAGCGCATCGACCGGCTGGCCCAGCTGCGCAAGATGGAGCAGGACGGCACCTTCGACGTGCTGCCCAAGAAGGAAGTCATCAAGCTCAACGGCGAAATCGAGAAGCTTGAGAAGTTTCTCGGCGGCATCAAAACGATGTCGAAGCTCCCCTCGGCCCTCTTCGTCGTCGATCCGCGCAAAGAGCGCATCGCCATTTCCGAGGCCCGCAGTCTCGGCATCCCGATTGTGGCCATTGTCGACACCAACTGCGACCCCGATGAGATCGACTATATCATCCCCGGCAACGACGACGCGATTCGCGCAGTCAAGCTGATCACCAGCGTCATTGCCGACGCCGTGATTGAGGCCAAGCAGGGCGAGCAGTTCGAGCTCGAAGAGGATAAGGACGAAACGCAGGCTATATAAGGTCAGGAGGGAAATATCATGGCATTTACAGCGAAAGACGTCGCAGCACTTCGCGAGAAGACCGGCTGCGGAATGATGGATTGCAAAAAGGCGCTCACCGAGACCGACGGCGATATGGATAAGGCCGTTGAGTATCTGCGTGAAAAAGGCCTTTCGGCCGCCGCCAAAAAGGCCGGCCGCATCGCCGCCGAAGGCATTGTCTCGGCGGTTGTCGAGGGCGGCAAGGGCGTTTTGGTCGAAGTGAACTCCGAGACCGACTTCGTCGCCAAAAACGCCGACTTCCAGGCCTTTGTGACCGGGTGCGGCAAGGCGGCCCTCGCCTCCGGCGCCAAGACCGTCGAGGAGCTTTTAACCGCCAAGTACGACGACAAGTTCACGGTGGAAGAGATGCTGCGGGAGAAAATTCTCACGATTGGCGAGAACCTCAAGCTGCGCCGCTTCACGGTGTACGAGGGCGTCATCGAGACCTATATCCACGGCGGCGGGCGCATCGGCGTCATGGTCCGGTTTGAGACCGACTGCGCCGGCAAGGACGGCTTTACCGAGTACGCCAAGGACATCTGCATGCAGATTGCGGCGGCCAACCCCAGCTTCCTCGACAAGGCCTCGGTTCCGGCCGACGTGCTTGAAGAGGAGAAGAAAATTCTCACGGCGCAGGCCATCAACGAGGGCAAGCCGGCCGCCATCGCCGAAAAGATGGTCATGGGCCGCATCGGCAAGTTCTACAAGGACAGCTGCCTCTTAGAGCAGCCCTTCGTGAAGGACGCCGACAAGTCGGTTGCGCAGTACACTGCCGAGACCGCCAAGGCGCTGGGCGGCTCCATTAAAGTGGCCGAGTTTGTCCGCTACGAAAAGGGCGAGGGCATTGCGAAAAAGGAAGAAGACTTCGCGGCCGAAATCGCCAAAATGACCGGCAACAAGTAAATTTGCGCTGTTTTCAGTGGCGCGGCAGCATGCCGCGCCACTTTTCTAAGAAAAATCCAAAAAGGGACGCGCCGCACAGGATTTTCGGGCCGCCCACGCGTTTTTCGTTGAACTTTGCCCCAAACTATTGTATAATGCTAAAAGAGTAAATTTATGGGGGTGCTAATTTGGAAAACGCACCGAAATACAAGCGGGTGCTGCTGAAAATCAGCGGAGAGTCACTCGCGGGGCCGAGCCGTTTCGGCGTCGACGAGCAGACCGTACACGCAATCTGTGAGGAAATCCGGCAAATTGTGGACATGGGCGTGCAGGTGGGCATTGTCTGCGGCGGCGGCAACTTCTGGCGCGGGCGAAGCGCCCAGAAGATGGACCGCACCAGAGCCGACCACGCGGGCATGCTGGCCACCGTCATCAACGGCATCGCCCTGACCGACGCCCTGCTGTCCATGGGGGTCGAGACGAGGCTTCAGACCGCCATTGAAATGCGGCAGATTGCCGAGCCCTACATCAGAGGCAGGGCCGAGTCCCATTTAAAAAAGGGGTATGTGGTCATCTTCGCCGGCGGCACCGGCAATCCGTACTTCTCGACCGATACGGCGGCCGCCCTTCGGGCAGCCGAAATCAACGCAGACGCGATTTTGCTCGCCAAAACCGTCAACGGCGTCTATTCGGCCGACCCGGCCGTCGACAAGGAGGCAAAGTTCCTGCCGGAGCTGACCTATCTCGACGTGCTGAACCGCCGCCTCGGGGTCATGGACACCACCGCGACGTCGCTGTGCATGGACAACCGGATTCCGATTGTCGTCTTTGGAATCAGCGACCCGCACAACATCGTCAAGGCGGCCATGGGCGAGCGCATCGGCACAACCATATCAGAATAATGAGGGAGGATACGTAAAATGAAGGAGATTTACACCCCTTACGAGGCAAAAATGCAAAAGGCGCTGAACTTTCAGGCCGACGAGTTCAAAGCGATCCGCGCGGGGCGGGCAAATCCGGCTGTGCTCGATAAGCTGACGGTCGATTATTACGGCTCTGCGACCCCCATCAACCAGATGGCCTCCATATCGGTCACAGAGGCCCGCACCCTCTCCATCACACCCTACGACAAGAGCGCCATGAAGGGCATTGAAAAGGCCATTCTCGCCTCCGACATCGGCATCAACCCTCAAAATGACGGAAACGCCATAAGGCTCATTTTCCCGCCCCTCACCGAGGAGCGCAGACTGGCCCTCGCCAAGCAGATTCGCAAGTCGGGCGAGGACACCAAAGTGGCCATCCGCAACATCCGCCGGGACGCCGTGGAGAAGTTCAAGGAGCAAAAGAAGAAGTCGGAAATCACCGAGGACGACCTCAAGGCGGCCGAGAAGGACATGCAGGAGATGACCGACAAATTCATTAAAAAGGTGGACGAAGCGGTCGCCGCCAAAGAGAAGGAGATTCTCGAGGTATGACGTCAAACGTTGATATGAGCCGGATTCCGGCTCATATCGCCATTATCATGGACGGCAACGGGAGATGGGCCGCCCGCCGCGGGCTGCCGCGGCAGTCCGGCCACATTGAAGGGGCCAAAAAGTTTCAGGAAATCGCGCTGTTCTGTCAGGAGCTCGGGGTCAAACACCTCACGGTCTACGCCTTCTCCACTGAGAACTGGAAGCGGCCGCCCGAAGAGGTGTCGGCCATCATGCACCTCTTTCGCGACTATCTCCTAAACGCCAAAAAAGAGCTTCTGAGCCGCAACATCCACATCAACATCCTCGGGGACACCGGGATTTTCGCCGGAAGCGAGCTCGGGGAGCTCATTGCCGAAGTGACAAGTATGAATCTCGGCGCCGACGCCCTGCAAGCCAACATCGCCATCAACTACGGGGGCAGGGAGGAGCTTGTGCGGGCGGCCAACCGCGCGTTTGCCGAAAAGGGCGGCCCCATCGCCGAGGAGGACATTGCGCAAAACCTCTACACGGCCGGCCAGCCAGACCCGGAGCTCATCATCCGGACTTCGGGGGAGTACCGGCTGTCGGGCTTCATGCTGTGGCAGTGCTCATACAGCGAGCTGGTTTTTTCGGAAACGCTCTGGCCCGACTTTTCAAAAGAGGAGCTGCTTGGCGCCGTCGCCGACTTCCAGTGCCGCGACAGGCGATACGGCGGCGTGAAGAAGTGACGAAGTGATGAAAAAACTCCTAAGTCCGCGCTTTCTCTCGGGCGCCGCATACTTTGCCCTCATGCTGCCGGTCTTCTATTACTCGGACACGCCGGTGCTGAGTTTTGCAATCGCCGCCGTGTCGGTGGGCTGCGTCTACGACGCGCTGCACGTCACGGGCAGCGCCGAAAGCAAACTCTATATGCCGAGCGCGCTGGTCTTTGCGGCGGTCTACCCTTTTTTGCCGGTCTATCTGCCGGGGGTCACGCAGGTTGTCATCTATGTCTACCTGCTCATGGTCATCGTGCTGTATATTCTGCACTTTGACGCGATGAAGCTCGCAAACGCCGTCCACTGCGGGGCTTTCTCAGTCATGCTGCCGGTCTTCATCGGCGCCGCCGTCATGTCGCGGCAGCTTGAAAACGGGCTCTATTATCTCGTACTGACCTTTGTCGGGGTCTGGGTGTCGGACACGATGGCCCAGGTTTCGGGAAAACTGTTTGGAAAGCATAAGCTGGGCTCGGCCGTCTCGCCCAACAAGACGGTGGAGGGGTGCGTCGGCTCTGTCGTCTGCACCGCCGCGGTCTTTGCCGCGGCAGGTTTTGTCATCAACACGCGGTTTGGCCTTGCGGTCAGCTACACCGTCATCACGGCGCTTGGGGTTTTGGTCTCGATTGTCGCCCAGTTTGGCGACCTTCTGGCCTCCGCCGTCAAAAGGGCCTACGGCGTGAAGGATTACAGCAGACTCATTCCGGGGCACGGCGGCATGTACGACCGGTTCGACAGCTTTGCCTTAGTCGCGCCGCTCATCTACTTTGTCGCCTCCCTTTCGGGGTTTATCTCATGATTTCCGTACTCGGCTCAACCGGCTCCATCGGCCGGCAGACAATTGAAGTCGCCGGGGAGCTTGGCGTCAAAATCGCGGGGCTCGCCGCCGGCGGCAGCACCGACGTCATTGAGCGGCAGGCGAGAGCCTGCCGTCCGCAGCTTGTCGCCATGGCAGATGTTATGGCCGCAAAAGACCTCAAAGAGAGGCTCTTTGGCACCGGCATTGAGGTTGCGGCGGGGCTGGACGGAGTCTGCCGGGTGGCTGCGCTGCCGGACGCGCAGACCGTGGTGTCGGCCATCGTCGGCGCCGCCGGCATTTTGCCCACCATCGCCGCAATCGAGGCCGGAAAGCGGATTGCCCTTGCCAACAAGGAGACCTTAGTGGCGGCGGGCGCCTATGTCATGCCGCTCGCGGGGCGCATGGGGGTGGAAATTCTGCCGGTCGACAGCGAGCACGCGGCCATTTTCCAGTGCCTTTTGGCTGCGGCGGGCGGAGAAGTGAGCCGCATTTTGCTGACGGCCTCGGGCGGCCCTTTTTTTGGCATGACACGGGCGCAGCTTTCGGGTGTGACGAGGGAGCAGGCCTTAAAGCACCCCTCCTGGAGCATGGGGGCCAAAATTACGGTCGATTCGGCCACCCTCATGAACAAAGGTTTTGAAGTGATAGAGGCCATGTGGCTTTTTGGCGTGCCGCTGGACAAAATAGAAGTCATCATCCACCGGGAGAGCATCATACACTCTATGGTCGAGTATGCGGACGGCACCGTCATGGCCCAGCTCGGGAGCCCTGACATGAAGACCCCGATTCGCCTCGCTTTGACCTGGCCCACCCGCGGGAGGTCGCAAAGCCGGCTCGACTTCGAGCGGCTCGCGGGGCTCTCGCTTGCAAAGCCCGACACCGAAACATTTGGCTGTCTTGCGCTGTGCAGGCAGGCCGCGGCCCGGGGGGGCACGGCGCCCGCCGCACTCAACGGGGCAAACGAGGCGGCGGTTGGGGCGTTTCTCAAAGGGGACTTACCATTCCTCGGCATTGAAGGGGTCTGCCGCACCGTCCTTGAGCAAACGGTTTCAGCCGAGCCGACGCTCGACAACATCCTTGCGGCCGACAAGGCCGCACGGGAACTGGCAAACGAGGTGATTTGCGCGTGGTCGCAGCAATAATCGCATTCAGCTTACTCATCATATCGCACGAGCTCGGCCACTTCTTCGCGGCGAAGTGGGCCGGCATCGCCGTGCTCGAGTTTTCCATCGGCATGGGGCCCAAGGTCATCGGGTTTACGAAAAACGGCACGGCCTACTCGCTGCGCCTGCTGCCCATCGGCGGCTATGTGCGCATGGAGGGCGAGGAGGACGGCATGGAGCTGCCCGATGAGCAGGAAAAAGCGGGAGAAGAAGAGGAACAATCGGAGCCCGCACAGGCGCTCGAAGGCTGCTCCTTCCCCGAGGCGTCGATTGGCAGGCGGGCTTTCACGATGTTCGCAGGCCCCGCCATGAACCTCGCCACGGCCTTTTTCGCCATGACGCTGCTGGTCATCTCGGTCGGCGTCATCCCCTCGACGACGGTGGCCTCCTACAAGGAGGAAAACGTCTCGGCCGGGTACGGGCTTTTGCCCGGCGACAGGATTGTCGCCATTGAGGGCGAGAAAATCCGCATCAGCTTGGATATCGTGTACAGCCTCATGCGCTCGGGAGGACGCCCGCTTGATGTTGTGGTCCTGCGGGAGGGGGAGGCCTTCACCCTCTCCGATATCGCGTTTCCGACCTATGTGGACCAGGGGGTCACATTCTCCTACCCGGACTTCTACTGCACGAGGCTTTCGGTCAACCCGCTGACGGTGGCCCGCGAGAGCGTCTTCCGGTGCTACGCCATCGTCAGGGAGGTCTACACCTCGGTTGTGGGGCTTGTCCGCGGGGAAATCCCCTTAAGCCAGCTCTCGGGCCCGGTCGCGACGACGCAGGCCATCGGCGAGGTGTCAAAACAGGGCTTCAACGCGCTCGTCTACTTCATGGTCTTCATCAGCATCAACATCGGCGTCATCAACCTGCTGCCCTTCCCGGCCTTGGACGGGGGGAGGCTGCTGCTCATCCTCATTGAAGTCATCCGGGGCAAACCGCTCAAAAGGGAAGCTGAGGGCTGGATAAACTTCGCGGGATTTGCCGCCCTCATGACGCTCGTGGTCTATGTGACCTATCAAGACATCATCAAGCTGTTCAAATAGGCTGTTCATGCTGTTCATAATAGGTGAATTATGAGAAGAATTTCGCGCACCGTATATGTTAAAGGGCTTGCGCTGGGCGGGGGAAACCCCGTCCTCGTGCAGTCCATGACGAATACGCCGACTGAGGACGCCAAGGCGACCGCGGCACAGGCAAACCGGCTTGCGGCAATGGGATGTAAAATTGTCCGGGTGGCCGTCCCCGATATGGAGGCGGCAAAGGCCCTGACTGAAATCAGGGTGCGCACGGACGTGCCGCTTGTGGCCGACATCCATTTTGACTACCGGCTCGCCCTTGCGGCAACTGAGGCCGGCATTGATAAAATCCGCATCAACCCCGGCAACATCGGCTCGGCCGACCGGGTTCGGGCGGTGGCGGACGCCTGCCGCGAGCGGGCGGTCCCCATTCGCATCGGGGTCAACAGCGGCTCGGTCGAAAAAGACCTGCTTGCGGCTTACGGGGGACCGACCCCCATGGCGCTGGCCGACAGCGCGCTGCGCCACGCCGACCTCTTAGACAAGTGCGGGTTTGAGGACATTGTCATATCTGTAAAGGCGTCAACCGTTACAGATATGGTCGAGGCCAACCGCATCTTGGCGGTGCGGACAAGCTATCCGCTGCACCTTGGCGTCACCGAGGCGGGGCTGCCCGAGACGGGGGCGGTGCGCTCGGCCGTCGGCATCGGGGCGCTGCTGCTCGAGGGCATCGGCGACACGCTCCGGGTATCGCTCACGGCGCCGCCCGAGCAGGAGATCGCACCTGCCTATGCCATCCTCGCGGCCTGCGGGCTGCACGAGGGCCCGAGGGTTGTGTCCTGCCCGACCTGCGGGCGCACAAGAGTCGACCTCATCCCGCTCGCAAGGCGCGTGGAGGAGGCGGTGGCGAGGCTGCCGTTTCCCCTGACCGTGGCCGTCATGGGGTGCGCCGTCAACGGCCCCGGCGAGGCCAGAGAGGCCGACGTCGGCGTCGCCTGCGGCGAGGGGGAGGGGCTCATATTCCGCGCAGGAAAAATTCTGCGCAAAGTGCCGGAGCCCATGCTTTTTGACGAACTCATGCTCGAAATAAAGGGGATTATGGATGAAAAAACGTCTCAGTGACATGTATCCTGACAGTGTGCGGGAACGGGCTGAATTTGAATATGAAGGTATTTTTGTCGAGGGCGCGGCGATGTCGGAGGACATGCGCCGCCTGACGCTTGCCCTGTCGGCGGCCCGTCCGCTTGCAAAGCGGGAGCTCGACCGCATTCAGTCGGAGCTTCTCGACTACTACATGCTCGACGACGTCGAAATTACGGCAAAACAGGAGCAAGAGGAGCAGGAGGAGGCGCAGGGCCCTGCCGGGGAGGCGCAGCAGCTTGCCGCTTTTGCGCCAAGGCTCTCGGAGCTCTTTGACGAGCGGTGTCCGGCCTGCCGCGGATATCTGAAGGACTGCGCCCTGTCGCACAAGAACGGGGTTGTGACGGTGATGCTCGCCCACGGCGGGTATCTGGCGCTCTGCCGGTCGGGCGCCGGAGCGCATATTTCGGAGATTCTGAAAGAGGAACTCGGGGTTGCAGCCCAGATTGTGTTTGACGGCGTCCTCAAGGCCGACGCCGAAAACTCTGTGACGGCGGCCCGCCGCGAGAAGACGGCCGGGGAGCCGCAGACGGTGGGGAAAAAGCGAAAAAACCCCGTCATCTTCGGGCACAGCTTCAAGGACAAGCCGGAGCGGATTGCCGACATCACAATGGACAGCGGCCGGGTATGTCTTGAGGGCGAGATTTTAGGGGTCGAGAGCCGCGCCTCAAGGGACGGGCGCAGCATCCGGATTTTCTTTCCGGTCACCGACTACACCTCCACCGTTACGGTCAAGCTGTTTGTCTCGGACGAAAAGCCGGACAAGCTGCTCTCACGGCTGACGGCCGGCACCTACATACGCGTGCGGGGCGACGCCCGGTACGACAAATACGACGGCGAGGTCTCGGTGACTGCGCGGGACATCGTCGAAGCGGAGCGGGAAGGGCGGACCGACACGGCGCCCGAGAAGCGGGTGGAGCTGCACCTGCACACCAACATGTCGGCCTTAGACGCCATCACGCCGGCGGCAAACTATGTCGAGCGGGCGGCATCCTGGGGGCACAGGGCCGTCGCCATCACCGACCACGGCGTCATCCAGGCTTTTCCGGAGGCCTATGCCGCAGCCAAAAAGCATGGCATCAAAGTCCTGTACGGCATTGAGAGCTACTTTGTAAATGACGGCGGCGCCGCCTCGGAGGAGCTGCCGCTCGACGGGGAGTTCGTGGTCTTCGACGTCGAGACGACGGGACTCTATTCCGCGGGCGACCGGCTGACCGAAATCGGCGCGGTGCGCATCAAAGCCGGCAAAATCGTCGACTCCTTTGACACCTTCGTCGACCCGGAGCGGCCAATTCCGGCCGAAATCACGTCCCTGACCGGCATCACCGACGCGATGGTCAAGGGCGCGCCCAAGGAGGCGGAGGCAGTCCTTGCCTTTCTCGCCTTTGCCGGGCACGCCCCCCTTGCCGCCCACAACGCGCGGTTTGACCTCTCGTTTATCCGGGCCGTCTCCCTGCGCCACGGGTTTGCCTGCCCCGTTGACGCCATTGACACGGTGGCGCTGGCCCGCCGGGCGCTGCCGACCCTCAAAAACCACAAGCTCGACACGGTGGCAAGCCACTTCTCACTGGAATTCCGCCACCACAGGGCCTGCGACGACGCCGCCGTGACCGGGGAGATTCTGCTGCGGTTCATGCAGATGGGCGCCGAGCGGGGGGCCCGGTGCGTGTCCGACCTCGACACCGTCTTCGGGGACCGGGAGGACATCCGCCGGGGCAAGGCCTGGCACCAGATCATTCTGGTCAAAACGCAGGGGGGGCTTAAAAATCTCTTCAAGCTGGTGTCGGCCTCCAACCTGCGCTATTTTGGCGGAAAGTCGCCCCGCATACCCAAAAGCGAGCTTGCGCGCCACAGAGAAGGGCTGCTCGTGGGCTCGGCCTGCGAGGCCGGCGAGCTGTTTACGGCGGCCTTAGAGGGCAAAAGCGACGCCGAGCTCGACGAGATTGCCGCTTTTTACGATTACCTTGAAATTCAGCCCATCTGCAACAACCGCTTTTTGGTGGAGCAGGGGAGAGTTGAAGAAGACGAGGAGCTGCGGGCCTTAAACCAGCGCATCGTCGCCTGCGGTGAGCGGACCGGCAAGCCGGTCGTCGCGACCTGCGACGCCCACTTTCTCGACCCGCACGAGGAGCAGTACCGCCGCATTCTGCTGGCGGGGCAGGGGTATGCCGACGCCGACCGCCCGCTGCCGCTCTATTTTCGCACGACGGAGGAGATGCT
>DATMXT010000112.1:0-5378 GCA_035561375.1 Terriglobales bacterium
AAGAGCCGCCGATCTCCGGCGGCAGCACCGTCCCCGAGCACTGCCAGGAGGAGCCCTTCGCCTCTTTGTCGAGTACAAGAACAACGACCATAACACCACCCCTCTAAGAGTAGTATTATGGCCATTTGTCATTTAGAACATCGCGGCAGAGCGCACTATTCGTACCGAACCGTGTAGTTTTCGGGTTTGTCCCCCGCTTCAAGCGCCGCAACGGCCCGCTGCAGCTGGACATCCTCGTCGTAAGTCAGGTAGTAGGCCTTGTACCGCAGCTCCTCAGGCAGCTTCACCTCAATGTGCGGAAACACGCCGATGCCGTGGTAGTTCTTGCCGGACGGCGGGTTGTAGAGGGCGTTGGTCAGGTTGACCGCCGTGTCGTCTCCGAGCGGAAAGACCGTCTGCATGCAGCCTTTTCCGAAAGTCTTCTCCCCCACCAAAAGCGCCTTGTTGTAGTCGCGCAGCGTGGCGGCAAAGAGCTCCGCGGCGCTGTAGGTCTCGCCGTTAATGAGCACCGCGAGCGGCAGGTTGAGCTCCCTCGCGTCGGAGGTCTCGGTCTCCATCGTGCCGTCCTTGTAGACAATCTCAATGATGTTGCCCCCCGGCACCAGCAGGTCTAAAATGTCGCAGATGGTGCCCAGCTCCCCGCCGGAGTTGTTGCGCACGTCGAAGACAAACCCCTTCGCGCCCTGCGCCGTCAGGGCCGCGAGCGCCGTCTCAAACTGCTCGTAAGTCGGATAGTCGAACTCCTGAATCTGAATATATCCATAGCCGCTGTCAAGCATCCTGTACGCCACCGTCGTCGTGGCAAAGGATGCCCTCGTCACGGAGAACTCGAGCACTTCGCCCTCTCTGCTGACCGTGAAAGCGGCCGTCGTCCCCTCTTTGCCCAGCATCTTGTCAACCGCGGCGTCGTAGCCGACGTCGACGACGGCCTCGCCCTCGACGACCGTGATGAGGTCGCCGGGCAGAAGGCCTGCCGCCTCGGCAGGTGACCCCTTCATGACCTGAATAATCCGAATCAGCCCGCTGTCGCCGGCGTAGTTGACCCGCACGCCGATGCCGACGAAATTCCCCTCGAGCTCGGCCGACATGTTGGCGTAGGTCTCGGCATCCATATAATAGCTGTAGTCGTCCTCAAGTCCGTAGACAAGGCCCGACAGCGTCCAGTCGGCCAGCTCCTGGTCGTCGATGTCAAAGACAAAGTTCCTGCGCAGGATGTCCTCCAGCCGGATGAGCTTGGCGTACTTGGTCTTGATGGCGGCGACGTCGGACAGGGTCCTGTTGACGGCCTGCTGATAGCCGAAAAATGTCGCCGTAAAGGCGATAAACGCGCTCAAAATGCAGCAGAACAGCAGCGTAAGACCCGAAAATTTCTTTTTCATTCAATGCTTCCTTTATTGTCAGGTTGGCGTGACATAGTTGAGCGGCTGCACACTGTCCCCGTTCACCCGCACCTCAAAGTGCAGGTGGTTGCCGGTCGAAAGTCCCGTCGTGCCCACAATTCCGATTTTCTGGCCCTTTGTGACGGTCTCCCCCACCGAGACAAGGGCGGAGGTCTTCATATGGGCGTAGAAGGTCGCGATGCCGCCGCCGTGGTCGAGCAGGATGTAGTTGCCCCAGGCGCTGCTGTAGCCGGTCTTGAGCACGGTTCCGGAGGCCGCCGCGAGAATCTGGGTGCCGCCGGCCGCCGCGATGTCGGTGCCGGTGTGCATTTTGTACACGCCGGTGATGGGGTGGGTGCGCATGCCGAAGGGACAGCTGATACGAGTATACCCGGGAGTCGGCCAGATCATGTTGCCGCCGATGTAGTCGGACGGGGCCAGGGCCCGCAACAGCTCCTTGAGCTCCTCATTCAGGCGCTCCTCCTCGGCCTCGGCCTCCTTATAGAGCTTTTGCTTTCGGATGATGTCGGAATCAAGTTCAGCTATGTAGGCTTCCGTGTCCTTTGTCGCCTGCTGAAGCGAGGTCTTGTCCGCCTCGGCTTCGGCCCTCAGCGCCTCCTGCTTTGTCTTGTCCTGCTCAATCGTGGCTTTGACGTCGAGAATCGCCTGTTTTGAGGCCCGAAGCGAAGTGATTAAATTTTCGTCATAGGCGGCGATTGCGGCCGCGTTGTCAAGTCGCGTCAGCAGCTCGGAAAAAGAGGCGGCTCCGAAGACGACGTCGAGAAAGGACAGCTTGCCGGTCATCTGCGTCTCCTGCATGCGCAGCAGATAGAGCTCGGTCTGGCTGTCGATGTCGGCCTGCACGTCGTTGCTCTCCCGCTCTTTTTCGGCAATCTGCCTCGAGTACTCGCCGATCATGTTGTCCATGAGTTCGATTTTGCTCGTGAGCGTATTGACCTGCTTTTCAAACTGAGTTTTTTTCGTAAGCTCGGTCTGCTTGCTGTTCTTGGTGTTCTTAATCTCTTTTTCAAGGGCGGCCTGCTCTTTGGCGAGCGCATCCAGCTGTTTTTCAAGGTCCGATATGGAGCTGTTGTCCGCCGCAAACGCCTGAATGACAACCGGCGCGAGGGCCGCCAGCACAAAAAGCACGGCGAGCATGACGGCGATGTTTCGGATGAGCTTCTTATTCCCCATGTGACACGCGTCCTCCTTTGTCAGATGTCAAGATACTTCCGAATGGAAATTCCGCTTCCCAGCACGCCGACCACAAGCCCGCAGACGATAAAGGCGGTGAGCAGCGGCATAAACGCCTGCTGGAACGTGATAATCGTGATGGCCTTGATGGCTGTCGCCAGCTTTTCCATCACATAGGTGTAGGCGTACCACTCGACCGCAAAGCCGATGGCCGCAGCTGAGAGCCCGATGATGGCCCCCTCGAAAATGAAGGGCCACCGCACAAACCAGTCGGTCGCGCCGACAAACTTCATGATGTTGATTTGCCGGCGGTTGACAAACCGGGCGATTTTGATGGTGTTGACGATGATGAAGAGCGACGCGGCAAAGAGCAGCCCCATAATCCAGTAGCAGACGAAGTAGATGGCCTTGGCCACCTGCTGCATGCCGTCGATGATGTCCTTGCGCATGCGCACGCGGTAGACGCCGTCAATCTGCTGGAGCTGGTAAATGGTCTCGTCGTAGAGCTCCAGCTCCTTCATGGTGACGGTGTAGTAATTGAATAAGGGGTTGACGCCCTGCTCCTCAATGTCTGCGTAGAGGTCCCGCTCGTCGGAATAGGCCTCTTTGTAGTCCTCAAAGGCCTGCTCTTTCGTGACGAATTCACACTTGTCCACATTGACGATTGCGGTAATCCGTTTTCCGATGCCGGTGATCTCGTCATCGGTCAGGTTCTCGTTTAAAAAGAGCACCGTCTCGTTTTCGTCTTGCAGCAGTTTGAGGTTGACGTCCACGTTCTGATAGACAAGCCAGAAGTTGCCCATGATAAAGAGACAGGCCGCGAGGACGCCCACAGCCGCCATGGAGACATATTTGTTGGACCAGAAATACTTGCAGCCCTGACTGATAAAATAGCCTATGTTACCGATCACTGTACTGCCCTTCCATGCGGTCGCTCGTAACGCGGCCGCTGTCTATGTATATCACCCGTTTTTTCATGGCGTTCACGAGGTTTTTTTCATGGGTTACGACCAGCACCGTCGTGTTGCGCTTGTTGATTTCGTTTAAAAGCCCCATGATCTCCCAGGACATCTTGGGGTCGATGTTGCCGGTGGGCTCGTCCGCAATCAGCATGAGCGGATTGTTGACAAGGGCGCGGGCCAATGCCACCCGCTGCTGCTCCCCGCCCGACAATTCGTTCGGATAGGCTTTGGCCTTGCCGGCGAGGTTTGTCAGCTTGAGCACATAGGGCACCCGGCGGCGAATGCTGTTCTTGGAGCTGTTGGTCACTTTCATGGCAAAGGCGATGTTGTCATAGACGTTCAGTTCGCCGATGAGTCTGAAGTCCTGAAAGACAATGCCCATTTTTCGCCGCAGATACGGCACGTCCCTGCGCTTCAGCGCCGCGAGGTCCGACCCGCCGACGACGATTTTCCCCTGCGTCGGCTCCTCCTCTTTCATCAGCAGTTTAATTAAGGTGGACTTTCCGGCCCCCGACGGGCCGACAATAAAGACAAATTCGCCGTCTTCCACTTTGATGTTGATGTCTTCGAGCGCCTTTGTGCCGTTCTCGTAGACTTTTGACACACCGCTAAACTCAATCATAGTCGTCTGGTCCCTTCCGAAGTAGAGCCGTCACAGCGCAGTGCCGGACGGCTCGACGGTACGCGGAGTTCCTCAATATTTCTTATCGTTTGCAGAGAGATAACTGTTCACCATAAGCGCCATCTTGAAGACAATCGCGTTGTCGAAATCGCGAATGTCGAGCCCCGTCAGCTTTTTAATTTTTTCAAGCCTGTACACCAGCGTGTTGCGGTGGACAAAGAGCTTTCTCGCCGTCTCGGAGACGTTGAGGTTGTTTTCAAAGAATTTCTCAATCGTAATCAGCGTCTCGTCGTCGAGACAGTCGATGGAGCCGCGCTTGAAGACCTCCACCAGGAACATCTCGCACAGCGTCGTCGGCATCTGGTAGATGAGGCGGCCGATTCCGAGGTTGTCGTAGCTCATGACCGTCTTGCCCTTGTTGAAGACGTTGCCGATGTCAAGCGACAGCTGCGCCTCCTTGTAGGCGCGCGCGAGCTCTCTGAGATTCGCGGCCGGCATGCTCAGCCCCACCGTGCATTTGACGGCGCTCAGCTGCGTCACGGCATCCGAGAGGTTCTGGGCGATTTTATAAGTATCGTCGGCGTCGGCGCTGCCAAGCTCGGCGACCACCGCCACCTCCCGCTCGCTGACGCTGACTAAAAGCTCCCTCCCCTTGTCCCCCAGCACTTTTTGCACGATGTCGGACAGGAGCCCCTTGACTTTCCCGTCCACTGAGACAATCATGACAATTCGCCGGGCGTCGAATGTGAATCCAAGGTCTTTGGATTTCGCATACACGTCGCTCGGCAGAATGTTGTCAAAGAGGATATTCTTGATGAAGTTGTTTTTATCGTATTTGTCGTCGAAGAACTGCTTTAAGTTCCAAAGCGACACCGAGATAATGGCAGTACACTGTTCTGCCACTTCGTCGGTGCCGTGTACAAAGGCATAATTTCCGCTGAGCCCGTCCGAGCCCAGCGCCATAAACGTGATTCCGGACAGTTTGATGAAGCCGCGCTCGTCGGCCATAGCCACGGCGAGGCCCTCAATTTTGTTGCCGATGTCCGAGAGGTTGCTGCAGGCAACAATGATGCCGGAGTCATCCACAACGCCGATATCGCGCTCCATAACCTCTTTCAGTTGATGGATGACCCCTTGAAAAAACCTGTTTGCCATTTGGCACCTCCGAAAAGTGTTTATGACATTTGTTCAAGAACGATAACATCGTACCATATATTTTAG
>DATMXT010000113.1:0-2649 GCA_035561375.1 Terriglobales bacterium
GTGCGGTTCGCATGAATTTTGTCATGAACCGTGTCAAAACTTAAATAAATACTTTTTCGGTTCGCTTTATGGCGGCGGCCGGAGAGTCCAAAGCGGGTGCAACCCGGTTTCCAGGCTTTGCCGAATAAAAGCCTCTGTGTATAAAACAAAATTTTCCAGCACAGACTAATAGAGCCGCAAAGGCGCCTTTAAACGGGTTTATGAACTGCGAATTCGCTTTATACCGCTTTATAAAAAGGAGGGGATACGTTTGAGGAAAACGGCAATGCTTACGGCCTTATGTTTTTGTGTGAGTTTCCTGTTCATGTTGCAGGGCTGCAAAGGGCAGGAGACGCCGGCGCCGGAGCCCCCGGAGCCGGAGACAGCCACGGCGGCGGACTATTTTCCGATTACCGAGAACACAAGGTATGTCTATGAGGGGGAGGGCAGCGAGTACGCGTCCTATACCGTCTATAACGACTACACGACGCAGTCGGAAGTTCAGCAGCGCGTTGACAACGGCGGGACCGTCGCGGCCCGGGTCATCACGGTCTCGGACGGAAAAGTGACCCAGACCTATTCGTCGGGCGAGGTCTATTACCGCGAAAACTGCCTCGGGAAGACGACCGTGGAGGAAGTGCTGCTGGCCGATCCCATTGAGGCGGGCACCGAGTGGACGCTGTCCGACGGGCGCAGCCGCAAAATTAGGGGCACAGCGGTTGCCGTATCCACGCCGGCGGGGGACTATGAGGCGGTTGAGGTGGTCACCGAGACCGAAGACGGCACCGACACCCGGTACTACGCCAAGGACGTCGGCCATATCAAAACGGTCTTTGCTTCAAACGACTTCACCGTCACCTCCACCCTTGCCGCAATTGAGAGCAACCGGGCGCTGAACCAGACCGTACGGTTCTATTATCCCGACGTCGACGCCGAGACAATCTATTATCTCGACAGGGAAATTGCGTTTGAAACAAACGACGTCACAAAGGATGAGCTGGCCGCCTCCTACAAGGAGGTTCCGGCGGGGGTGGGAAAAGTCCTCTCCGAGGGCACGGCCATCAACAGTCTGGCGCTTGATGAAGACAACATCCCGCATATCGACCTGAGCCGGGCGTTCCTCACCGAGATGAACGCGGGCTCCGGCTATGAGGCCATGATTTTGACCTGCATCGCCGACACGGTTGCCGGATACTACACCACCGACAAAGTCATTTTGACGGTGGAGGGAGAGCCGTATGAGTCGGGCCACTTCTCTTTTGCCGAGGGTGAAACGGTGAGCGCCGACTTCGACGCGGCAGTAAAACTCCCGTAGTCGGAGCTTATAAAAACAGAGAGCGGTATCATCAGATACCGCTCTCTGTCTTCCTACATGAGGTCAGTTTTCGTCAAAAACAGAAGGATATATTCTGCCAAACCGGTCCCCACATGCCCGCAGGCCGGAAGTAGACGAATTTCGGCCGACGGGACAAGGCGGGCGAGCCTTTGCGCCGAGCTCTGCGCATCAATGATGACGTCGTCTTCTCCGCCGATAAAGAGGACCGGCATTTGCAGCCGCCGCAGCTCACCGTCCGAAAACAGCGGCAGCTCCTGAATCGGATTGTAGTTTTGGACAATTAAATTCATAAAGTCAAGCACCTCTTGCGGGATGCCGTTTTCGCCGATGGTGTCCGAATTCACCGGCGCGGTTTCGCCCTCCCGCTGCGCCTCGCCGACATTTTGAAGGAACTGCGGACGAATTTGCGCAAGCCCGGCCGACGCGATTAAACAGAGCTTTGAAATGCTTTCGGGAAACGCTGTCGCGAATTTGAGCGCCATCCAACCGCCAAGGGAGTTCCCGATGAGCGCGGCCTGCTTTAACTCAAGCGCGGCAAGGACATCCGCCATCCAGAGCGCAAAGGCGTCGGAATCAAGGCCCGGCCTGTACTCCTCGCTGTTTCCGGCCTCGCCGATGATATCAACGGCGTAAACCCGAAACCGGTCCGACAGCGCCATGAGCTCGAGAAACCAGAAGGCGCTGTTGCTGCATGAGCCGTGCAGCAGGAGCACAGGCGGATTTTCCGCCTGGCCCGCCGTCAGTATAAAGGTCTTGCCAAGCCCGGTCTCGACATACTGCTGCCCGAAGGGAAACCGGCTGAGCACCTCACTGTAACAGGCCCGGATTTTGTCCCGGCCCGCCTCGCTTTTGAATACGCTGGTTTTCATCCCTCTCATTCCTTTTCATCAGGGTCTGTGAGCGCCGTGAGCATATCCATCATCATCGTCATAAAACGGAGGTCGCCCCACAGTGTGACCCGAATCATATTTTCGCTCTCGATATATTGCGAGCGCATGGATGACTGACTATACTGCGCCGGTTTAGAGCTCAAGGCGCCTGTCAGCGCGTTCATGATGCGAATGGCGTCGTCGTCTGCGACCACGGGAATATCTATGACCGAGGAAGCGGTGGCGCCGCGGGCAGGCTCCGTTCGGGGGCCGTGTCCTTCGCCGCCGGCGCTCTCCATAAAGACGCTCAAGTCGTGGCCGCCGACACGCCAACCCTTGCCGAGCTTTGTTGCGTGCAGCTTGCCCTCCCGAATATACCGCTGGACGGTCTTGGGATGGATACCCAGCAATGTAGAAATCTGTTCGACCGTGTAGTATTTCTGGTTCATATGCTTCTCCTTATTG
>DATMXT010000114.1:0-2640 GCA_035561375.1 Terriglobales bacterium
CGCCCGGAGCCCCCGCGTCAAGGGCCAAAGGACAAAATTTACATAATTAATCCATATGTAAGGGCGGTGACGATGATGTCCGCAATAAAAACCCCGAGGGCGATGGCGGGCAGCGCGTACCGCATGCGAAGGTCTAAGAGCGAGGCTAAAAAAGCGCCGGTGTAGGCGCCGGTTCCGGGCAGGGGGACGGCGACGAGAATGGCAAGACCGATGACCGAGTAGCGCACGACGACGTCGCGTTTGGATAAAAACCGGCGTTCAAGCCGCTGCCCCGTGGGGCCGAAAACCTTGGTGCCCTTGAGCCAGCGAATGAGCGCCCGCCCCAGCCAGATGACGAGCGGAACCGGCAGCATGTTGCCGATAAAGGAGAGCACAAAGGCCTCTTCCCACGAGAGGCCCAAAGCCGCCGCAAGCGGAACAGAGCCCCGCAGCTCGACAATGGGCGTCGCGGCAAGGCCCAGGACGTAGAGGTCGTTTCCAAGCCGGGTCAGCAAATTCAAATGAGTCACCTCGTACGCGGGGCTCCCAGCACCATGGTCACAATGGCCCGCGGCCCCGTGTTGATGGACACGACCGGGCCAAGCTGGTAAAACCCCACGTATTCCTCGCCGCAGGCGGCTTTCATGGCCTGCTCGAGCTCTTTGGAGCAGCCGGGCAGGTTGCCGCCCAGCACGATATACTGCGTGCCGCTCCGCCTTTTCTCCTTCGACACCTTGACAAGGGCCGGAATGAGGGCCTTGTCGCCCCGCACGGTCGCAATCTGCTTGACCTCGCCCCCGATGAGGCTCAGCACCGGCCGAATGCCGAGTGCCTCCCCGATGATGGAGGCGGCTCCGCCAAGCCGGCCCGACTTGCGGGCGTGCTTTAAAGAATAGAGGCCGCAGTAAATCTCAATTTGCGAAAACCAGTCCTCTAAATAGGCCAGCACCGCCGAAAGCCCCGCGCCCCGCCGGTGCATGAGGGCGGCCTGATAGACGGGCCAGCCGTAGCCCATCGAGTAGGTCCTGGTGTCGACGACGTGAATGTCGAACTTGCCGACGGCCTCGGGCCTATCCTCGTAGAACATATCTTTGGCCATGACGGCGTTGGTGTGGGTGGAGGAGCCGGTCGAGCTGATGAAGCAGACGACCATGTCGGTGTAGCCCTCGTCGAAGGCCGCACCGTAGTGGGAGACGATTTCAAAGGCGTTGATCTGCGAGTGGGTGGGGAGGGCGGTCTCGTTTTCGAGAATGTCGTACAAATCAAATGCGGTTAAGTCCCTGCCCTCCCGGTAAATCCTGCCGGCGCACTCAATCGAAAAGGGAATGATGTCGATATTCGCCTTTGCGATGAGCTCGGCCGGCAGGTCGCAGCCGGAGTCGGTCAAAAACCGTATTTTATTCACGCATCCACCCAAACCGTAATGCCGGCGTTGACGACCACAATGGTTCGCCCGCCAGGGGCGCCGGGGAGGTCCATGCCGTCGATTTCCATGCCGCCGTCGACGACCTTGACGTTCATGTGCTTGTACGCGGGAAGGCCCTGCAGCGCTTTCTCGATGTCGAGCTTCTCCTTGTGCGGGCAGGCGATGATGATGTCGAGCGACACCTGCTCCGACAGGTCCTTCAGCCCGGCGTACTCGGTCAGCCCCACCATGCAGCAGTGGGAAATGGCGTCCCGAAGCGCCTTTGCGGCCGCTTTGGAGACGTCCATGCCGTGCACGTCGACGCCGGTTCCGAATTCCACGAGATACCGTTTTTTCGCCATGGTCAAATCCTCCTTAAAAAGAAGTGCTTTGGGAGCGGGCGGGTTCTGGGCCCGCCTTCCACCTTTGGTATAGTATACCATGCAAGGGGGTGATATACAAGTCAAAATCCCGTCGCCTCCATACAAAAAGAGCCCGCCGGCGCGAATTCATTTACGCGGTTAGGGCACCGCTCATCTGGCGGAAAACCCGCAGGTTTTTCGACAAGCTGCACCGGGGAGGAAATTTTCCTCCCCGGACTTTTTTCATTTAGATGCGATGACGTCAATCTCAACGTCGAGCCCGTCGTAGAGCTGCACACCGGAGACGCAGAGCCGTGCGGGGTAGCCGCCCGTGAAATACTTCTGATAGACCTCGTTCATCTCGGAAAAATATTTCCGGTCGGACAGGTGGACCGTGCACTTGATGATTTTGTCCATGCAGCTGCCGACCTCCTCGAGGGTGTTTTTAATGATGTCCATGACGGCGGCGGTCTGCTCGGCAACCGGCCCCCGGACGACCTCGCCGGTGTTCATGTCGACCGCAACCTGCCCCGAGATGAAGAGCAGATCGCAGTAGCCGATGACCTGAGAGTACGGGCCGACCGACTCCGGAATGCTCTTTGCGTGAATGACTTCCTTTTTCACAGGTGTTCCTCCGTGCAGCGTGTCGCTGCCCTCAATGTATTTGGGCAAGACCTGCCCCTTTGCGTCCTCACGCGCGGCCTGCGGCGGTCAGGCCTTGTAGACCGCCTCGCCCGCCAGATAGGTCGTATCGACCGTGATTTTGCCCAGGTCCTCGTCCGCAACCGCAAGGTAATCCTGGTTTAAGACGACCATGTCGGCATATTTGCCGGCCTTCATGGAGCCGACGATGTCCTCGTCAAAGAGCATTTTCGCGGCGTTTACCGTGTAGGC
>DATMXT010000115.1:0-10999 GCA_035561375.1 Terriglobales bacterium
CGGAGCCGGAGGGGGAGAAAATTCTGAGCGGGCCGCGGGAGGGCTTTTGCGAAGCCCTTTTGCAAAATCTCGCCCTGGTGCGCCGCAAGCTGCGCACAAACGACCTGAAAATGAAGTTCCAGACCCAGGGCCGCAGGAGCAACACCTCGCTTTGCGTCGTCTATATGGAGAGCCTTGTCCGGCCCGAGATTCTGGACGAGCTCTACCGCAGACTCTCCGCTATCGACATCGACGCCCTGCTCGACACCAACTACGTCATTGAGCTCATCTCGGACGCGAAGTGGAGCGTCTTTCGCACCGCGGGGTACACCGAACGGCCAGACGTCGTGGCCGGCAAGCTGCTGGAGGGGCGCATCGCCGTCTTTGTCGACGGCAGCCCCGTCGTGCTGACGGTGCCCTACCTTTTCATTGAAAATTTCCAGAGCAATGAGGACTATTACCTCGGCTATTACTACACCTCTTTTTCAAGGATGTTGCGCATTGTGAGCTTCTTTCTGGCCATTTCGGTGCCGGCGCTCTATATCGCCGTCGTGGCCTATCACCACGAGATGCTGCCAAATCCCCTCATGCTCAACATCGCGGTCGAAAGCCACAACGTGCCCATGCCGGCGGGGCTCGAGGCCTTCATTTTGCTCATCATGTTCGACATTTTGCGGGAGACCGGCGTGCGCATGCCGCTGGGCGTCGGGCAGGCGCTGAGCATCGTGGGGGCCCTCGTCGTAGGGTCGGCCGCCGTCGAGGCCAACCTCGTGTCGGCCACCATGATCATTGTGACGGCGGTCTCCGGCATCACGAGCCTCCTCGTCCCCCGCATGAGCTCGGCCGTCGTGCTGCTGCGGTTCGCGCTGCTGCTGCTGGCCTCGGGCTTCGGCTTTTTCGGGTTGACTACGGGGCTGTCGGTGCTGCTCATCCACATGCTGCAGCTCGAGTCCTTCGGCGTGCTGCAATTGACCCCCGACCGGGAGCTGCGCTTCCAGCGCCTCAAGGACACCGCCATCCGGGCCCCGTGGTGGCTCATGAAAACGAGGCCGGGCGCCATCACCAAAGACCGGGTCCGGCAGCGGGCCGGAGAAGAGGGGTCAAAATGAGGCGAAAAGCGGCTCTTGCCATTGTCCCACTGCTCTTTTCACTGCTCCTTTGCGGCTGCTGGGACTACCGCAGCATGGACGAACTCAACATCGTGGCGGGCCTTGCCGTCGACGCGAGGGAGCACGGCGAGGGCTTTACGGTCACGTTTGAGCTGGTCGACGTCTCCACGATGAAGGAGGGGAGCGGCTCCAAGTCGGTCTATGTGACCGCCGAGGGGCCGACTGTCTTCGAGGCCGTGCGAAACGCCAAGAAAAAGCTCTACAACAAAATGTACTTCGGCAATACGCGGGCCATCATCATCAGCCGGGAGGTTGCCGAAAAGGTCGGCGTCCGGGACCTCGTCACCGGCTTTCTGCGCAACCCCGAGCCCAGAGAGACCCTCTCCCTCATCGTTTCGCTGGAGGAGAAGGCGTCCGACCTCATCACGTCGGCCGGCGCCGACCAGCGCATCATCTCCTACGACATGGCCCAGATCATCGGCGAGGACAAGCAGGTGTCGGCCACCTCCAAGCAGGTGCTTTTGTATCAGGCCTACAACCTCATTGAGACGCCGGGCAAGGAGCTCGTTTTGCCGGCCTTTCACCTGACCGAAAATGAAGGCGCCGACACCGTGGAGCTCGACGGCCTCGCCATTTTCAAGGGCGACAAGCTGGCAGGATTTCTCTCCCCCGACGAGACCCGGTATTTTCTGCTGGCGACCGACGACCGCATTGGCGGCCCCATCTCCTTCCCCTACAGCGACGACCCCGCGTCGCAGGAGGTGTCCGTGACCATTTACCGGTGCAAGAACCGGCCCCAGGTCACCTATCGGGACGGCAAAGTGTCGATTGAGGTTGAAGTCAACCTTGAAGTCGGCATTGTGGAGCTCCGGGGGCAGGAGCTGGGGGAGGGCGACGGGCGCCAAGCGCTGGAGGGGCGCATGAAAGAGGTGGTGGAGCGGCGCATGCGCGAAGTCTTTGAGAAAGTGCAGCGCAGTCCCGGCGCCGACATTTACGGCTACGGCAATATGCTCTATATGGACGACCATGCGCTGTGGGAGAAAATCGGCGGCAACTGGGACAACCTCTTTCAAAACGCCGAGTTCACGGCGAATGTGGAAGTTGTCATCACCCACGCGGGACTGATGTCAAAGTAGGGAGGCGCGACAATATGCCAAACAGCCCGGCGGTCACAGCCGGCATCATCACGGCAATTTACCTCTTGCTCGCCGCCGTCGACCTCAGGGCGGCCTTCAAGCGCGCAAGCGCCGCCTTAAAGTGGTTTTTTATTGTCTGCTATGCCGCAAGCTACCTTGTGCTCATGCTCTACAGCCGGGGGCTCGTGCTCTACGGGCCCTCCCAGCTTGTGCTCGACGCCGCAAGGGCTTTAGGGCTTGTCAAATGAGAAAGGAGGTGACGGACGCATGAAAAAAGGCGAGATCTCGGCCCGCAACGTCGGCTGCGTCATTGCGCTGGCCTCGCTTGCGACCTCTCTCATCGCCGGGTTTTCCGACATTGCGCAGGACATCTGGCTCGCCGTGCCCCTCTCGTTTTTGCTCGGGCTCCCGCTCATGCTCATGTACGCGAGAATTGCCGCGCTCAACCCAGGGCTCGGGCTCTACGACATCATTTCAATGCGGATGGGCCCTTTTTGGCGCAAGGTGTTTTATCTCGCTTTCATCTGGTACGCGCTGCATGTCACGGCCCTCGTCACCCGCAACTTCGCCGAGTTTGTCGTCACCATCTCGCTTGAGCGCACCCCGAAGGTCTTTGTCATCATGGCCATTATCGCGGTGGCGGGGTATCTGTCGGGCGAAAACGACAACCTGCTGGGCCGGTGGGCCATCATCGCCGTGTCGGTCATCATGGTCAACCTCTTTGTCACAATCGCGCTCTCCATTTCCGCCATCTCCTTTGACAACTTAAAACCCATCATGGAGCACGGGTTCAAGGAAATATTTAGCGCCGCCGCCACGATGGGGGCCATCTCCTACGCCGAGACCGTCCTCATTCTCATCTCCTTCGACTCCTTAAAACAGGGCGACACCCCCTATAAGGCCTACGCCGTAGGTGCTGCGCTCGGAACGGGGCTGCTCTTTGTGGCCTTGACCCGCAACGTCCTCGTGCTCGGCCGGGAAATGACCGCGATCTCCCTCTTTCCGAGCTACATCACAGCGAGGGTCATCAACCCCGGCACTTTTGTGGAGCACATTGAGAGCCTCATCGCCTTCAACCTCATTGTGCTGGGCATCACAAAGGCGGCCGTCTGCCTGCGGGTGGCGGCCGTCGGCGCCGCAAAGCTCTTTAAGAAAAAAGAGGGCCCCCCGAGCCTCATGGTGCCGGCCTGCCTTGTCTCGACGGCGCTCAGTGTCACCGTATTTTCCAACATGTTTGAACTCGTCGACTTTGTCGAGGCCTACCGGTTTTACGTCATCCCCTTCACGATTGTCATTCCGGCCGTTCTCTGGATGAAGTCGGAGGCGGCCCACCGCAAAAACAAAAAGGGGACCTCCCGTGTCACCCTCGTGCGCAGATAGCGGAGCGGCCAAAGCGGGCCCAAAACCCTGCCGGCGGGCCGGCCTTTTGGCAAACCCAAAATACCGGGGCCGGACGGCGGCGTGTCCGGCTTTTTTTGTGTTTTAATTTTTTAATTCGGCAAAGATACCCATAAATGCTGCCCGTCTTTACTTTTCCCTTTGGAGTGTGGTAATATATTCTAATAGAAAAGGGGGGTGTGGCGGCATGGGCAAGCTCATTGCGGTGGTGTCCGGCAAGGGCGGCGTCGGCAAGACGACGGTCGCCGGCGGCCTTGCCTGCGCACTCTCCGGAATGGGCCGGTCGGTGCTGCTGCTCGACGGGGATTTTGAGCTCGGCAACATCGACCTCACGCTCGGCATCTCCCCGCCGGTGCAGGGGCTCACCGACGTCCTGAACGGCTGGACCGACGCCTGCTCGGCTGCGGTGCGCCCCTGGGGCAACCGCAGCCTCTGGTTCATGGAGCTGTCGGTCTCGCCGCAGGCCGAGGAGCCGGCGCGGCTCGCGGGACTTCCGGAACTGCTCACCTCCATGTCGGCCGACTACGACTACGTCATTGTCGACTGCCCGGCCGGCGTGGGCCCCTATTTTCGCCATGTGGTCTCGGCCTCGGACACGGCCGTCATCGTCACGACCCCCGACCGGACCGCCGTGCGGGACGCCGAGCGGGTGGCGACGCTGCTGCCCCGCACCTGCACGCCGCGGCTTGTCGTCAACCGGGTGCGCCCCTTGCACATTCTGTACGGGGCCTCGCCCGACATCGACGCCATCATCGACCGGGTCGGCGCGCAGCTCTTAGGCGTCCTGCCGGAGGACGACCGGGTCACGCCGCTGCAAAACGCCGGCATTCCGGTCGTGTCCGACCGGCGCTCACAGGCCGGGCGCTCCCTGTCCGACACGGCCAAAAGGCTCGAGGGCCGCAGAGTGCCGCTGCCCGAGTTCTGGTAAACCGGGACAGGCCCACAATAACGACAATTTTTGGAACGAATACAGGAGGGACACAGTCCATGAACATCGGCATCATCGCCCACGACAAGAAAAAGGAGCTCATGATTCAGTTTTGCATCGCCTACTGCGGCGTGCTTTCAAAGCACGTCCTGTTCGCGACCGGAACGACCGGCCGGCTCGTGGCTGAGGCGACGGGGCTCTCCATCACAAGGTTCTTGTCGGGGCCGCAGGGCGGAGACCAGCAGATCGGCGCCAAAATCGCCTACAACGAGCTCGACCTGCTGCTCTTTTTCAGAGACCCGCTGACCTCGCAGCCCCATGAGCCCGACGTGCAGGCGCTGCTGCGGCTCTGCGACGTGCACAACATTCCGGTCGCGACCAACGTGGCGACGGCCGAAGTGCTCATTCAGGGGCTTGCCCGCGGAGACCTGGCCTGGCGCGACATTGTCAATCCGAAATAACAATCCATACCGCGAACAAAAGTGCGCGGGCGGCTTTTGCCGCCGGCGCCGCTGTGCGGTTTTTAACTTGCGGAACATAGATAACGACTTAGCAATCAGGGGGAATATAACGTGGCGCAGCTTCTGACAAGAATTCCGAAGGGTACGAGGGACGTGCTTCCGGACGAGGTCTACAAATGGGACTACATCGAAAGCGTCATCCGCTCGGTCTGCCGGGACTTCAACTACAGGGAAATCCGCACGCCGGTCTTTGAGCACACCGAGCTCTTTGAGCGCGGCGTGGGCGACGCGACCGACATCGTGCAAAAGGAGATGTACACCTTCGAAGACAAGGGCGGACGCTCCATCACGCTGCGCCCGGAGGGGACCTCCCCCGTCGTGCGGGCGCTGCTGCAAAACAGCCTCTACGCCGGGGCGCTTCCGGTCAAGCTCTTTTACTACAACCTCTCCTGCTACCGGTACGAGCAGCCGCAGGCCGGCCGCCTGCGCGAGTTCCACCAGTTCGGGGTCGAGCAGTTCGGGGCAGGCTCGGCCGCGGCCGACGCCGAGATCATCATGATCGGCTACGAGACTTTCCGCCGCTTCGGGCTGGCCGACACGCTGACCCTGCGGCTCAACTCCATCGGCTGCCCCAAATGCCGTAAAACTTACCGCGAGAAGCTTGTCGCCTACCTCGAGGGGCACAAGGCGGAGCTCTGCCCGACCTGTCAGGAGCGCATGTACCGCAACCCCATGCGGGTCTTTGACTGCAAGAGCGAAATCTGTCAGGGCATCGCGAAAGCCGCCCCCTTTGTCACCGACAACCTCTGCGACGACTGCGCCGCCCACTTTGCGGCCCTCCAGGAGAGCCTCAAAGCGCTCTCCATCCCCTTTGTCGTCGACCCGACCATTGTGCGGGGGCTCGACTACTACCGCGGCACCGTCTTTGAATTTGTCACCTCCACAATCGGCGCGCAGGGCACGGTCTGCGGCGGCGGCCGGTACGACGGCCTCATTGAGGAGTTGGGGGGCGACCCGCTGTCCGGCATCGGCTTTGGCCTGGGGCTTGAGCGCCTGCTGCTGACCCTTGAAGCCGCCGGATTTAAGTTCCCCGCCCCCGCCCCCGTCACGATTTACCTCGGCGCCGCCTCGGACGACGGGGTGGTCGACGTCTTTTTGACCAAGCTCGCGTCCGAGCTTCGGGCCGCCGGCATTTCGGTCGAGCGGGACCTCATGGGGCGCTCCGTGAAAGCCCAGATGAAATACGCCGACAAGCTCGGCGCCCGCTACGCCGCCATCATCGGCCCGGACGAGCTCGCAAAGGGCGCCGTGCAGGTGCGGGACATGCAGGGCGAGGGCGGATTTGAACTTGCGCTCGACAATTTTGCGGCAAAGCTGAAGGAGTGCTTATAAGAGATGGAAACGGTACAGGGCTTAAAGAGGACAAAATACTGCGGGGCGTTTCGCGCGGCCGACATCGGCAGCGAGGCCACGGTTTTCGGATGGGTGCAAAAAGTGCGCAATCTGGGCGGTCTGCTCTTCATCGACCTGCGCGACCGCACGGGGCTGCTCCAGTGCACATTTGACGAGTCGATTGACAAGGCCCTGTTCGACAAAGCCTTCCCGGTGCGCGGCGAGTACGTCCTCGCCGTGAAGGGCGTCATCCGCCCCAGGGGCGAGGCCGCCGTCAATGACCGCATGCCGACGGGCGCCGTCGAGCTGCTGGCAAACGAGCTGCGCATTCTCAACACGGCCAAGACCCCGCCCTTTGAGATTGTCGAAAACTCCAATGTCAACGAGGAGCTGCGGCTCAAGTACCGGTATCTCGACCTGCGCCGGCCGGACCTCGCCAAAAATATCCTGCTCAGAAGCAAGACTTACAAGTCGGTGCGCGACTACTTCGCCGACGAGGGTTTTATTGAAATCGAGACCCCGGTTTTGATGAAGTCGACGCCCGAGGGCGCGCGTGACTACCTCGTGCCCTCCCGCGTCCACCCCGGCAAGTTCTACGCGCTGCCCCAGTCCCCGCAGCAGTATAAGCAGATTCTGATGGTGGCGGGCTTTGACCGCTACATCCAGATCGCCCGCTGCTTCAGGGATGAGGACCTGCGCGCAGACCGGCAGCCCGACTTCACCCAAATCGACCTTGAGATGTCCTTTGTCGACCGGGACGACATCATTGCCGTCAACGAGGGGCTGTTAAAAAAGGTTTGGAAGGACATTCTCGGCCTCGACATTGAGACCCCCTTTATGCGCCTGACCTATCAGGAGGCCATGGAGCGTTTTGGCTCCGACAAGCCGGACCTGCGCTTCGGGCTGGAGCTGACCGACCTGACGGGCACACTCAAAGGCTGCGAGTTCAAGGTCTTCGCGGGCGCCATAGAGGCGGGCGGCAGCGTGCGGTGCATCACGGTCAAGGGCGGATATGACAAGCTCTCCCGCAAGGAGATAGACGCCCTGGCCGAATACGTCAAGACCTACAAGGCCAAGGGCCTCGCCTGGGTGCGCATGGGTGAGGAGATGACCTCGTCCTTCGCCAAATTCCTAAAGCCGGAGGAACTCACTGCCCTTCTATCCGCGGCAGAGGCCGGAAAGGGGGACGTCGTCCTCATTGTGGCCGATGCCGACAAGGTTGTCTTCGATTCGCTCGGAGCCCTGCGCGGCGAAGTCGCCCGCCGGCTTGACCTCATCGACAAATCGCTCTACAAATTCCTCTGGGTCACCGAGTTCCCGCTGCTCGAATTCGACGAGGAGGCCGGCCGCTTTGTCGCCATGCACCACCCCTTCACCTCCCCGATGGACGAGGACCTGCCGCTGCTCGACACCGACCCCGGCAAGGTGCGGGCCAAGGCCTACGACATCGTCTTAAACGGCTATGAGATCGGCGGCGGCTCCATCCGAATTTACAATTCGGAGCTGCAGTCCCGCATGTTCTCGCTGCTCGGATTTACGAAGGAATCGGCCAAAGCTCGGTTTGGCTTCCTCATGGACGCCTTTGAGTACGGCGCGCCGCCGCACGGCGGCCTCGCCTTCGGGCTCGACCGGCTCGTCATGCTGCTGGCCGGCTGCGGCAACATCCGGGACGTCATCGCCTTCCCCAAGGTGCAAAACGCCTCCGAGCTCATGAGCGGCGCCCCCGACTTTGTCGACGATGCGCAGCTCGACGAGCTCTCCATCGCCCTCACCCGGAAAGAGGAAGACTGACGGTGGACAAGGCGGACTACCCTTTTCACATTGTCTTGATTGAGCCGGAAATCCCGCCCAATACCGGAAACATTGCCCGCACCTGCGCCGCCACCGGCTGCGCCCTGCACCTCGTCGGCCCCATGGGCTTTAAGCTCGACGACGCGAGGTTAAAGCGGGCGGGGCTCGACTACTGGCATCTGCTGCCCATCTTCATGTACGACTGCACCGAGGACTTCTTCGCAAAAAACAGTGGCTTATTCTACTATTTTTCGACAAAAGGCGCCCGCCGCCACTCCGACGTCGACTACCCGAGAGGGGCCTATCTCGTCTTCGGCCCCGAGACAAGGGGTCTGCCGGAGGAGCTGCTGGCCGCAAACTACGACCACACGCTGCGCATCCCCATGGTCGGCGGAGCGAGAAGTCTGAATTTGTCGAACTCTGTCGCCGTCGCACTCTATGAGGCCATGCGAAAGCTGGACTATCCGGGGCTTGAGGCGGTCGGACATCTCCGCGGAGCACAATAAGTAAAACATGGCGGCGTCCGGTAAAATTCGGGCGCCGCCTTATTTTAACATCATGTCCGAAAACGGCCAGAAATTTTCGAAAAACCTGCTATACTGTAGAGGCAAACGAATTTGTCCCTTGCAAAGGAGTGAGCGGATGGACAAACTCCCCCTCGATAAAAAGGCCTGCTACAGGGCCTTTATGTCCCACGACCCCCGGTTTGACGGGCGGCTCTTCGTCGGCGTCTCCTCCACAGGCATCTACTGCCGGCCGGTCTGCCGCACAAAGACCCCAAAGGAGGAAAACTGCACTTTTTTCACAAGCGCCGCGGCGGCGCAGGCCGCGGGCTACCGCCCCTGCCTCAAATGCCGGCCGGAGCTCGCGCCGGGGCTCGCCCCCATCGACGGGCCGGCAAACCTCGCCCGCAGGGCCGCCCTGATGCTCGAGGACGACCTGCTGCCGGAGGGCGGCGTCGAGGAGCTTGCGGCGGCGCTCGGCGTGACAGGCCGGCATCTGCGCCGCGTCTTTGCGGCCGAGTACGGCGTGCCGCCGGTGAAGTACCGGGAGACCCATCGGCTGCTGCTCGCCAAAAGTCTTCTGACCGACACCGACCTGCCCGTCACTGAGGTCGCCTATGCGGCGGGCTTTGGCAGTCTAAGGCGCTTTAACGCCATTTTTTTGCGGCAGTGCCGCATGCCCCCGTCGGCGCTGCGCAAAGAGACGCGGGCGCAGGGCGGGGCCGGCCGGGACGGCGTTGCGCTCTATCTCGGCTACCGGCCGCCCTACCGGTGGGAGGACATTCTGGACTTCCTCGCGGGCCGCGCCATTCCGGGGGTCGAGTCCGTCTCGGACGGGGTCTACGCCCGTACCGTAGCCCTGCAAAGCGAAAAGGGGCTTTGCCGCGGGTGGATTTCGGTCTCCCACGCCGAGAAAAAGTACGCCCTTGCCGTCACGGCCTCAGCCTCTCTGCTGCCGGTTTTGCCAAAGGTGCTGGCCGGCGTGCGGCACCTCTTCGATTTGCGCTGCGACCCCGCCGTCATCTTTGAGCGCCTCTCCGCCATGAACGACATTCGCCCCGGCCTCTTTGCGCCCGGCACACGGGTGCCCGGATGCTTCGACGCCTTTGAGATGGCGGTGCGGGCCATTCTCGGCCAGCAGGTCACGGTCGCGGCTGCCCGCACCTTGGCGGGCCGGGTGGCGGCCTCCCTTGGGGCAGAACTTGAAACACCTATCGCGGGCCTCACCCACACCTTCCCGTCCCCCGCCGACATCTGCCGGTTGGGGGACTCCCCCGAGAGCGTCCTCGGCCCCCTGGGCGTCACAGGGGTCCGGGCTCGCGCCATTGCGGCCCTCGCAAAGGGGCTGACGTCGGGCGAACTCGACTGGTCGCTTGGGGCCGCCCCCGAGGAGCAGATGAAAAAGCTCTTAAAACTGCCGGGCTTTGGCCCCTGGACCGTGCAATACGTCGCCATGCGGGCCCTCGGCTGGCCCGACGCCATGCTCGAAACCGACTACGGCGTCAAAAAGGCGCTCTCGGGACTAAATCCGAAGGAGATTCTCACCCTTGCCGAGGACTGGCGGCCATGGCGCTCCTACGCCACCATGGGCCTGTGGAACTCACTGAAAAACGGAGGTCAGACATGAAAACGGAAAATTGCTTCCTGATGGAATACCCCTCGCCCGTCGGCCTTTTGACCCTCGCGGCAGACGATACGGCCGTCGTCGGCCTCTGGATGGCGGGTCAGAAATATTTCGCAAAGACCCTCCCCCGCGAGCCGCAGTGGAAAGCGGCCCCGGCCCTTGCCAAAGCCTCCGCATGGCTCGACAGTTATTTTGCCGGAGAGCGCCCCGAAGTCATGCCACCCCTTGCCCCCAAAGGCACTCCCTTTCAGCAGGCGGTCTGGAAAGAACTGCTCGCCATCCCCTACGGGGAGCTTGCGACTTACGGCGCGATTGCGGCGCGTCTCAACTCCTCCGCCCGGGCCGTGGGCAGCGCCGTGGGACACAACCCCGTCTCGATTTTAATCCCCTGCCACCGGGTTGTCGGGGGAGACGGCAGCCTCACAGGCTACGCCGGCGGCCTTGAGCGCAAAATACAGCTCCTAAATCTCGAAGGCGTCGATACCGGGGGCCTTCGCATCCCCCGCCGCGGCACGGCGCTGTAATCCGTTCGTGACATGAAAGAATTTTTCAATAGCCTGATTTTCTCGGCCCTCCGATTGGCCGAGAAAATGCAGTAGAATCCTTTTTTTAACGTGTTAAAAAAATAAGATAAGTCAAATGCCGCCCGCGCGCGCGAATTCACTTCGCGCGGGAAGG
>DATMXT010000116.1:0-3412 GCA_035561375.1 Terriglobales bacterium
GTCATCAACGGCGGGCCCATGCTGCTCTACATGATGGGCTTTGACTTTATCGCTTTCGGGCGGTGGCTGGGGACCAATCCCCTCAACTTCATGGCCTGTTTTGCGGCAGTCATTGCGCTCGCGGGCCTTGTCGACTGGCTGCTGCTGCGCAAGGCCAACATTCTGGCGGCCAAGTGACGCCGGATAAAAAAGATGTAAAACAAAAAAAGCCGCCCTGCTGGGCGGCTTTTTTGTATGGTTTATGTGGCTATTTCAGGACCTCTTCGGCAAAGGTGTTGTTGACCAGGTCGCCATAGGGGACGCGCTCGGACAGCTCGCCCGCGGTCTCCATGATGTCCTGGAGCCTGTCAAAGGCCTCCTCGGGCATGACCGGAGTTGTGTACCAGGCGTCGATGTCCTTGTGGCGCTGCGTGACTGTGGTGAGAAGTTCCAAATCGGTGTCGGGGAACTGCGGCGCGATGACGCGGGCGATCTCGGCGGCGTCGTTGTCCTTAACCCATTGCTGGCCGCGGTAGATGGCTCTTGTAAAGGCGGCGATGAGCTCGGGGTTTTCCGCGATAAAGCTCTTGCTCGTAAAGTAGGCGGTGTAGGGCACCTCGCCGACGTCCTCGCCGATCGAGGCCAGCACATAGCCCTTGCCCTCCCGCTCCAGCATGGAGGCGGTGGGCTCAAAGAGCGTGGTATAATCGCCGGTGCCGCCGACAAAGGCGCCCGCCATTGCGGCAAACTGCACGCTGGTGTCGACCGTGAGGTCGGTTCCGGGCACAAGTCCCTTGCTCTTGAGCAGGTATTCAAGATTCATGAGCGGCATGCCGCCCTTGCGGCCGCCCAAGGTGAAGCTACCCCGCAGCTTCTCCCAGGTGAAGTCGGGGTCGGGCTCGCGGCCGACGAGGAAGGAGCCGTCGCGCTTGGTGAGCTGTGCAAAGACCTGACAGTAGTCGCTCCTGCCCTCCAGGTAGACATAGATGGAAGCCTCGGGGCCGGCAAGGCCGATTTGGGAGGCGCCGGTCAAAACGGCCGTCATGACCTTGTCGGCGCCGGCGCCGTTGATGAGTTCGAGCTCAATGCCCTCGTCGGCAAAATATCCGAGCTCAATGGCCGCGTACTGCGGGGCGTAGAACACCGAGTGAGTCACTTCGTTGAGCTGGATTTTAACCGGCTCCACCGGGACGGCGGGTGTCTCCGGGGTTGTGGGTGTCTCCGGGACCGGGGGCTGCTCCGGCTTTGGGGAGCAGCCAAAAAGAGAGAAGACCAGCACCAGCGCCAGCATGAGGGCAATTAGCGGTTTGATGATTCTCATTGATAACCTCCGATCAGAACTTTCTCGAGGAGAGAGACGAGCAGGTACATCAGCCCGGCCAGAACCCCCAGGATGATGACGCCTGCCATGACGAGGTCGAGCTGGAATACCTGACCGCCGTATACGATGAGGTATCCGATGCCGGCTCTCGACACGAGGTACTCGCCCACGATGACGCCGACCCACGAGAGCCCGACGTTCACCTTCAGGGCATTGACAATGGTCGGCAGATTGGAGGGCAGGACCACCTTGGTCAGCACCTGCCAGCGCTTTCCGCCGAAGGACTCAACGAGCCGCACCTTATCGGGGTCTGTGGAGCGCATGCCGTGATGCACCTCGAGAATGGTCACAACGATGCTGATGGCAAGGCCCATTGTGATGATGGAGGCGACGCCGGGGCCAAGCCAGACAATAAAAATGGGCCCGAGGGCAATTTTGGGCAGTGAGTTCAGCACGACAAGGTAGGGCTCGAAAACGCGGGACAGCCCGTCGGACCACCACAGCGCAATGGCGACCCCTGTGCCGAGAATTGTGCCGAGCAGAAAGCCGGCGGCTGTTTCCATACATGTTATGCCAATGTGATAAAAAAGTTGCCTCTGGGCAATCATTCGTCCGATGCAGGCAACGATTCGAGACGGGCTGCTCATGATAAACGGGTCAATCCAGCCAACTCTTGCCGCAATTTCCCAAAGTCCGAAAAGTAGGATTAAAATAAGGCCACGGGCCATCCGTATGACTGCCGTGCGACGCCGAACGGCCCGCAGCCATGCGGTGCGCTCAGGCGACATCGTCCCCCAGCTCCTTCCATATGACGTTGAAATAAGTTCGGAATGCGGGGTCGTTTCGCCGCTCGCGGGGGCTCTCGTTTGGCATCTCGATGGCGTGGATGCCCCGCACATGGCCGGGGCGCGGTGTGAGCACGATGATGCGGTCGGAGAGCGAGACGGCCTCGCTGATGTCGTGGGTCACGAGCAGCGTCGTCACCCCCTCGCGGCGGATGATGCCGGCGATATCTTCGGTGACGGCGAGCCGCGTCTGGTAGTCGAGGGCCGAAAAGGCCTCGTCCAAAAGCAGCACCGACGGCGAGGTGGCTAAAGTTCGGATGAGGGCGGCCCGCTGCCGCATGCCGCCCGAGAGCTGGCGGGGATAACTGTCTTTAAACTCCCAAAGCCCGTATGTCTGCAGCAGACCTCGGGCGAACTCCTCGGTTTCGGGCGTCAGTGTGCCGCGGACCTCAAGCCCCAGCAGCGCATTGCGCCAGATGGTGCGCCACTCGAACAGGTGGTCGCGCTGCAGCATGTATCCAATCGAGCTGCGGCCGCCCGCCACCTCGATTTCACCGGAATAGGGGCCGACAAGGCCTGCGATGGCAGACAGCAGCGTGGACTTGCCACACCCGGACGGCCCCACGATAGAAACAAATTCGCCGGGAGCTATCGAGAAGCTTACATCGCGAAGCGCCTCGACCTCTCCGGCCTGTGTCTGATATTTCAGCGATAACGCCGTTACTTCCACTACGCCTGCTCCAGCCATAATGTCTTAGAAGCAGCTCCCTTCAAAGTGTTCTTTTTCGACTTCATTTCATCTTATGCGGGCTCTTTTCTTTTGTCACTTGTTGTGTTATACTAAATCGAAGTATTGAGAAGGGAAGGGTCGCATGAAAAAACGAGTTTTTGCGCTTCTTGCCGCAGTCATCCTGACCTTCGGCCTTGGCCTCACGGGCCTCGCGGCAGACAGCGTCGACGTCAGCTTTGTCAAGAGCTACATGCGGGGCGGTCAGCTTTGCATGCAGTTTTCAGTCTCCTGTCTGTACTCCGGAACGCTGCAGGCGCAGCTCATTGACGAGGCGGGCAATCCCGTCGCCGCCTGGGCTCCCCGGCCGGTGGAGACAAAGCAGGGCGAGGGGGGCGTGACCGAGACCTTCATTTGGAACCCCGTCCCGGCGCCCGAGGGCCGCTACACGATGATCGTCACAACGGTCAATATATATAAACAGACGGCGGTCGCCGCCGTTTCGGTTGTGCGGGGCGCACGGATCGCCGCCGAGACGCCGGCCGTTTACGACTACGAGGACGGGCAGCTCGAGCCGCACAGTGCGCCGCAGCCAAACCC
>DATMXT010000117.1:0-4395 GCA_035561375.1 Terriglobales bacterium
TTTGACGTTTATGTCTATTTAACAGAGAAGGTGCTATATTATGGATATTCCGGGAAGGCTTTTAGCCCTTGACGGGACCGTATCCTATTATTATCGCGCACTTGACGGAGGGGAGGCGGTGGCCCACAATCTCGACGCCCCTCACAACGCCGCAAGCCTCATCAAGCTGCCCATCATGGCCGAGGCCATGCGGCAGTTCGAGTCGGGCGAGGCCGCCCGCGACGAGGTCGTTTTGGTGCGGGACGAAGACAGGGTTCCGCCCTGCGGCGTTTTGACCTTCATGCACGAGGGGCTCGAAATTCAGCTCATCGACCTCGTGTGGCTCATGGTGTCGCTCTCGGACAACATGGCGGCAAATCTCCTGATGGATAGGCTGACGCTGCCGGCCATCCGCCGCGGCATGGAAGGGCTCCAAATGACCGGATGCAAACTAAACCGCAAGCTCTTTGCAAAAGGCCCCGGAAACGTCATCACAGGCCGGGACATCTGCGCGCTGTTTGAGCGGCTTTACGCCGGAGAGCTGGTGTCCGAGGACGCCTCCCGCGAAATGCTCGACATGCTGTCGGGCCAGCAGCTCCAAAACAAAATCCCCATGTGGCTCCCCTTGGACATGCACATCGCCCACAAGACCGGCGAGGACATCGGCGTCTCCCACGACGTCGGCATCGTCTACGCCAAAAGGCCCTTTCTCGTCGGGTTTTTCGGCACCGGCATTGACGCGCCGGCCTTCAACCGGGCGGCGCAGGACATCAGCTATGAACGCTATCTTGAACACGGCGGTGTGTGACGGCATGAGAAAAGCGGCTGGGAAAAATCCCAGCCGCTTTTATTTTTTATACGCCCGGCGGCGGTTTCGTCCAATCCCACCAGTCGTCCGGGTCCTCGGTGTCCGGCTCTTCCGGCTCCTCCGGCTCTTCAAGGTCGGGGTTTTCCGGCTCATTGTCGCCCGGGTCTATCGGCTCTTCGGGCGGCTCGGTCCCCTCGACATAGTCATCGTCGCCCGGCTGCGGCGCCGTGTAGCCGTAATGGACGACGCAGAGCTGGTTCATGGGGTCGTTTACGCCCGGCGACCTGCCGGGGTTGGTGCCCGACGTGAGCAGGTTCTGGTAGACCGGCACGCTGCTGTCGGCCGGCAGGACATACCCGACCGGCAGGGGCAGATAGGTGTACTGCGCGTCGGTGACGCTGAGCTCATAGGGGAACTCCCGCCTGAAATTCAGCATGCCGACGAGCTTGGTGTTCTCGATGGGGCAGTAGGGTGAGGCTATCATATTGCTGTCGGAGCAGAGCCGCACCATCACATGCACGTCGCAGGGGGCGGTGGGCTCGGTGCCCTTTTTGAACCAGGCCGTGTCAATGCGGTTGCCGCGCGCGTCTATGCGGCAGGCGTCGGTCGGGGCCATGCCGCTGTCCATGCAAAACTGGGCCTGCACGACGCCGGAGGTCGTGAAGAAGTTGCGGGCCGGCAGGTCCTCGTGAATGCGGCTCATGACTTTTTTCCAGCCTTGAAGCGCCGGGTTTGTGCCGGAGTACCGGATGGTCTCGGGCTGCTTGTAGCCAAACCAGACCGTGCCGACATAGTAGGGGGTGTAGCCGACGAACCACCGGTCTTTGTCGTCGGAGGTCGTGCCGGTCTTGGCCGCCAGCGGCATGCTTCCGAGCTGCGCCGGGGTGCCGGTGCCGTACTTGGCGACGCCCTGAAGCAGGTCGTTGATGAGGAAGGCCGTCTGCTCGCTCATGGCGATTTTGGGGTCGCTGCCGTGCTCGAGCAGCACGGTGTCGTCGTCCGCAAGCACTTTTGTGTAGCAATAGGGCTTGTTGTAGACGCCCTTGTTGGCGAAGGTGGCGTAGGCCGCCGCAAGCTCAAGGTTGGTGACGCCGTAAGTGGGGGCGCCCATGGAGAGCGGGGCGCGCGCGATGTCGGTCTTGACCTGGCCGTTTATGACTTCTCTTGAAATAAGCGTTGAAACGCCGAGATTCTTCGTGATGAAATCAAAGCTGCGCTGCACGCCGAGCTCGTCCAAAACCCGCAGCGCGACGGTGTTGACCGAGCGGTAGACCGCCTGCTTGACCGAGATGAGGCCGCTATAGGGCGCGTAACTGCTGTCGTAATTGCGGGGATACCTTGTCGCGACGTCCACGGGCGTGTCGTCGAAGACGCTGCCCTGCGTGATGATGCCGTACTCAAGGGCCGGCGCGTAGACCGCAAGCGGCTTGATGGTGGAGCCGGGCTGCCGCGTCGTCTGGGTCGCCATGTTGAGCAGCAGGGCGCCGGTCTTTTTGCCGCGGCCCCCCGTCAGCCCCTTGATGGCGCCGGTGTAGGGGTCGAGCACGACCATGGAGGCCTCGGGCTGGACTTCCCCCTTGAGGGTCGGGAAGCTCGACATGTCCTCAAAGACCTCGTCCATGATGTTCTGAATGCCGATGTCGACCGTGGCGTAAATTTTCAGGCCGCCCTTGTAGAGCAGGTTTTGGGCGTAGCTTTTCGTGTAGCCCTTTTGCTGCTGCAAATCCTTGACGACGTCGGAAATGACCTGGTCGACAAACCAGCTCTGGACCTTGGCGGTCTCCTGCTGATGCTGCTCCTTCTGGAAGACGAGGGTTTCGGCCTTGGCGGCGTCATACTCGTCCTGCGAAATCATGCCGAGCTCCAGCATTTTCCAGAGGATGGTCTCCTGCCGCTCCTTGTTTTTTTCGGGGTTGGCAAAGGGGTCATAGAGCCCCGGGTACTTCGTGATACCGATGATGGAGGCCGATTCGGCCAGCGACAATTCGCTGACGTCCTTGCCGAAATAGGTCTTGGCCGCCGTCTGCACGCCGTTGGTGTTCTGCGAGAAGAAGGCGGTGTTGAGATAAAATTCGAGAATTTCATCCCTTGAATACTTCTTGTTGAGGTTTAAGGCGCGCAAAATCTCCTCGATTTTGCGCATCATCGAATACTCGTCGTCCCCGGTGATGTTCTTGACGACCTGCTGCGAGATGGTTGAGGCGCCAAACCGCTCCGAACCGCCGGTGAAGAGGTTTAAAACCGCCGCCATCGTGCGCTTCCAGTCGACGCCGTTGTGCTTCCAGAACCGCTCGTCCTCAATGGCGACAGCGGCGTCCTGCATATGTTTGGGGATCTGGGAAAGGCTTACCCACTCGCGGTTTTCGGTGTCGTAAAGGCGCTCCAGCTCATGGTCGACCCCCTGCTCGTCGGTGTAGTAGACGACGCTGGTGTAGGCCAGCTTGTAGCTCGCGAGGTCGATGTCCATCTGCGGGTCAAGGTAATTGACGATGTAATAATAGAACGCTCCAAGCAAAATGGCGCCGGTGATGAGCCCAATCAGCACGAGGGTTCCCAGCACCCTCAGCACTGTGCGGCGCGTTCGGCGCTGTTTTGCGGTCGGCGTTTTTTTGCTGCGCGTACGCGGCTTTCTTTCCTTGTCCATGTAAGTCCTCCCATACGGACAGTTTTGCCAATAGCCGCTGGTATTATATCACATCCGCCGGAAAAAAACTACCCAGGGCTTGCTATATTCCCCGTTTGTACATCGAATAGGAATATACGGCCGGGGCTCCCACGGTCAGCGCGAGCACGGCGGCGATGACGCCGGTGAAGTAGTCGGGCAGGAAGCCCGCCGCCAGCATGATCACGCCGCCCAGGATAAAGGTCACGCCGCCGAACCGGTGGGTGCGCCGCCAGTTCTCCTCGCTCGCCAAGGTCCAGGGCAGTTTGATGCCGACCGTATAATTTTGTCTGCATTTGGGAAGATAGTTTCCGATTGCGATAAATACCAGACCTATGAACATTGGGACGATGGTGGACACGTTTACGTTCCGTCCGAGGGCATAAAAAATGGTGACCGGCATTAAAAATATACAGACGACGGGAATCACCCACTTGCCCATCGCAATCATGACGGGCGCGCCGCCCGCCTTTTTGGGGTCGGCGTTCACTATCAGGTGGACGACCAGATTTAACAGCGCCATGAGGGCCGGGAGGCCAAAGCAGACAAAGGCCTTTGAGGCGTAGTTGTCGGGGACGCCGGCCGCACTAAAATGGATGACCATGCGCTCCGGGAGCTGCGAATAGTACACCGCGGCCAGCGCCATGGGCGCGAGGCAGACGGCGGTCGTCGCAAATAACGTCGTTTTATTCTTCATGTTTCTCTCCTCCAAACTGTGTGAGCCATAAAATGGCCTGTTCAAACACCGAGGTGTTCAGGTCGTAATAAATGAAGTTCTTCTCTCTGGTCTCATAGACGAGGTCGGCCTTTTTGAGCTGCGAGAGGTGATAGGAGACCGTCGCCCCCGTCATGTCGAATTTCGCCGAAATGTCCCCCGCCGACATCCGGCCCCCGCGCAGCATCATGAGAATCTCCCGCCGCGCAGGGTGGGCCAGCGCCTTAAAAG
>DATMXT010000118.1:0-5339 GCA_035561375.1 Terriglobales bacterium
CGCCCGGACAGCGCCGTGACTTTTTCGCTTGTCCCCGGCGCAAGCTCGAGCTCGTCCCGGTTGCGGGAGGGCAGGATTCGCAGGGCCGCCTGCTTTTGGCCTAAAAGCCCCGTCAGGATGGGGGCTGTGAGCAGCGGGTCGTTGGTGGCGACAAGCAGTCCGACGCCGGTCGAGAGCAAGGCGCGCAGCGCCGTCGCAGTGCTCCCTGTCAGGTCGTAGCGCACCGCGAAAATGGCCGCAAGCCGCCCGCCGATGGCGAGGTAGAGCGGCTCGTCCCCGTTTTTGCGAATGCGCTCCCCCGCCCCGTCCCGCGGCAATCTGATCATGTTCTGCTTCATGAACTCGCCGTCCCCCATGGCGACGACGTTGCCGTTCATGAAGGAGTAGAGCCCCAGCTCGTCCTGATATTTGATTTCGGTAACGGCCCCGAGCCTGTCCATGCGGCCGTCCAAAAGTTGCAGGAAAGCGGCGCCCAGCGGCATGCCAAGCGTCACCGCAATGGAGGCGGCGCAGATGACGGCGGGCTCCAGCTCCTCCCCCCCGTAGAGCTTAATGCCGGTGAGGGTGGGCGGCGCACCTTTGAAAATCTGCTCGTCGGAGAGCAGCAGCTCGTCGGCCCCGTAGAGCTCGTCCACCGCGGCCTCGCCCGCTAAAATGGCCCCGTGCCGGCGCAGCTTCCTTGAGACCGCGCCGTAGGGGACGGCAAAGGCCGCAAGCATCGGATAGGGCAGCGCGGCGCAGCAGGACAGCAGCGCCGCAGTCAGCACCGGAAGCCCCGTGCGGGCCGCAAGGCTTTGCCAGACGCAGAGGGCGGTGAGGAGCACAGCCGCCGGCAGAAGCCTTTTTGACGGGGCGTCCTCCGCCGTCCCGCGCAGGCTGCGGGCATAGTAAAAACCGGCGCCCGAGACCTCGTCAAACCGGACGGCCGCCGTCTTATTGTCGCCGAGGTCGCTGAGATACCCGTCCTGCGGCAGCCAGACGGGGCCGTACTTTGCGCCGCTTGAGAAAATGAGCTTGCTCTCAAGGCGCAGCTTGCGCACTTTGTAGGTCTCCTCAGCGAAGAGCATGAAGACACAGAGCGCCGGGTAGAGCGTATAGACCGGATGGCCGTGGAGGGCGTATATGAGGGTGTGGGCCGCCGACAGCGACGCCGCCAGCACCGCAAGGGCGGCCTTTCCGGGAGTTTTGGCCGCAAGCTCCGCAAAGGCGAGTTTCGGGATCTCCCGGCAGACGGCGAGGAGCAGCAGGATGAGCCCCGCCTGCGCAGCGACCGCAAACCCGGCGTAGTAGCCTATCAGCACCGGATACCTGTCCGCCAAAATGAGATAGCACATTGCGGCGAGGATGACCGCCGCCCACCGCCGCCTTGCCCGCAGGCTTTTCGCCATTGTCACAACTTTTTTGCGGGCGAGGGCCGGCTCCATCTCGTCGAGCGGATGAGAGGACTCAGGCAGGGGCTGCGGCCTCAGCTTTTTGGCCGCCCGCCTGTAAATGCCGGGGAAGTGCGGCGGGGCGCCCTCCTCCTCCTCTTCAAGCAGGATGTCCCTGATGCGCCTCGCCTTTTCGGGGGCCTCCTCGTCGGTCGGAAACTTTTCGCCCTCCAGCTCCCCGGTGTCCCCAAGATAGTCCTCAAACGAGACGTTGACGGGCGGGGCCGGCTCCACGAAAGTCTCCTGCGGCTCGAGGTTTTCGTCCTCGTCCGGAAGTTTGATGACAAAGCTCTTTTTCTCCCGCTTCTCCTCCCCCTCCATTTCGGCAAACGAGGTCTGCACGAACTCCCGCACGTCGATGATGCGGGCACGGCCCAGGGGCTTCTTGTGGGGCTTTGCGGGTTTTAAGGGTGACGGCAGAGGGGAGGTCTGCCGCTGCTCGCGGCGCGCGCGCAAAAGCTCGTCGATGTCGCGGTCCACTTTTTCGTCGGTGCGCTCGTCTTGAACGGTCTTTGCCATGCGTCATTCCCCCCTCTTTTTCTCTGTCTCTCTGTATGGTTTATCTCTGGTTGTCAACGCCTGCCGCGCACGGCCTCGTAGAGCACGACGGCGGCCGCCACCGAGGCGTTGAGCGAGTTCACTTTCCCCCGCATGGGAATGGAGACGAGAAAGTCGCAGGTCTCCCGCACAAGCCGGGACATCCCCTCCCCTTCGCTGCCGACGACGAGGGCGCAGGGGCCCGAAAGGTCGGTGTCGAATATGGAGCGGTCCCCCGCCATGTCGGCGCCGTAGACCCAGACCCCCTGCTCCTTGAGGTCAAGGAGCGTGCGCACAAGGTTTGTCACCTTGGCGATTTTCATGTGGAAGACGGCGCCGGCCGCGGCCTTTGTCACGGCCGGCGTGACGCCGACGCCGCGGTGCCGCGGAATGACGACGCCGTGGGCCCCCGCGGCCTCGGCCGTGCGAATGACGGCGCCAAGGTTGTGCGGGTCGACAAGCTCGTCGCAGACGACGATGAGGGGCGGCTCTCCCCGCTCTCCCGCCAGCGCCAGAATGTCCGCCACTTCGCAGTATTCCACCTGTTTCAGATAGGCCACGACGCCCTGATGGGTCGAAATGCCCGAAATGGCCTGGAGCTTGAGCCTGTCCGCTTCGGTGACCGGAATGCGCTGCTCTCTGGCCATGGCGAGAATGCGCGTGATGGAGCCCTGGTTTTCGCCTTTGGCGACATAGATTTTTTCAAGGCCCGCCTTGCCTTTGAGCGCCTCGAGCACCGCGTTTCTGCCGGCGACGACGCCCTCGCGCAGCACTTCGGGCGCCCCCTCGGGGCGGGGCATGTCGGTCTTCATGAGTCAACACCGCCTTTACTACCACATATTGTAGCATAAAGGCGGCTTAAACGGAATATCTCTTGCTATATTTTTTGGCGTTTCGTCCGTAAGGCCTGCTCGGGAAGACGACGCTGACCAAAATGATGTCCTCCCCGATCTTTTCAATTTCGTCCCAGCTGATGATGTAGTCCTCGTCCCGGCCGAAGAGCCCGAAAAACCGCGCCGGCCCCGGCACGACGATGGCGTCGACGCCGCCCTCCAGCTCGTCGATTTCAATGTCGCAGACATAGCCGAGCCTCGCCCCGTCCCGGATATTGATGACCTCCTTGCGCCGCAGATCGCTCACCCGACACATTCGCACTCACCTGCCGCATTCATGATTAAAAAAGGCCGCCCGCAGGCGGCCTTTTTAATGCTTATTCGGTTTTCTTCTTCTTTAGTACAAGTGCGTTGTAGCCCTGCCAGATGAGGACAAGCGCAAGGCCAAAGAGGATGGCCGCTATGACGCCGAGCAGGATTTTGCCGCCCGTAAAGAAGTTGCGAATCAGGATGACAAGGGCTGTCAGCGTGACAGAGAACATGAAGAACATCGGGATGAGGGTCGGCCAGATGATTTTCTTTGTCTTTGCAAACCAGGTCGTGACCGAGAGCAGCGCAAGCCCCGCGAGGAGCTGGTTTGACGCGCCGAAAATGGGCCAGATGTTGGCGTACCCGTAAGCGAGCAGCGCGACGGCGCCAGCCACCGTGATGCCGGTCGCGACATACATGTTGGCAAGGCCCGTATGCTTTTGCCCCTTTGCGGGCTCCTCTTTTTCCACGAGCTCCTGAAATACGTACCGGGCGATGCGGGTCGCCGTGTCGAGTGAGGTCAAAGCAAAGGCCGAGAAGGTCAGGGTGACAAAGACCTTGCCGAGCTCAACGGGCAGGCCAAATCCCCCCATGAAGGTCGCAAGGCCGGCCGCGAACTTCTGGGCCGGGGTGCCTGCGCCGCCGTCCGCAAGGTAGGCCACCGAAATGACCGCGATGACGGCGACGACGCCCTCGAGCAGCATGGCCCCGTAGCCGACCAGCTTGGTGTCCTTCTCACTGTCGAGCTGCTTGGACGTCGTACCGGAGCCCACGAGCGAGTGGAAGCCGGACACGGCGCCGCAGGCCACCGTGATAAAGAGCATTGGGAAAAGGGTCTGGGCGGCGGCTCCCTCCCCGATTCTGAAGCCCGCGTAAGCGGTCATGACGAGGGTCGGGCGGTAGACGAAAATTCCGACGATGGCGCCGATGATCATCGAGTAGAGCAAAAACGAGCAGAGGTAGTCGCGGGGCTGCAGCAAAATCCAGACCGGCGCAATGGAGGCCACCGTGATGTAAATGAGCAGCACGACAAGCCAGGCCGTCTTGGACAGCTTCAGCACCGGGAAAGTGAAGCCCAGCCAAATGCAGAAGAAGAGCAGCACGACGCCGACAACCGACGAGAGGACGAGGTTGGTGTTGCGGCGGTAGACCATGAAGCCGAAGGCCATGGCCAGGAATATGAAGAGAATGGAGGCGGTGCCGGCCATTGCGCCGGTCAGGTTCTCGGGCGCCGCCGGGTCGTAGGCGAAGGTCCCGGCGCAGATGTCGGTGAAAGCGGCGACGACAAGGACTAAGGCAAGCCAGGAGAAAATGTCAAAGACCTTCTTGCCGGTCTCGCCGATGTTGACTCTGACGACCTCGCCGATGGACTTGCCGCTGTGGCGGATTGAGGCGTATAAGGCGCCCCAGTCGTGAATGCCGCCGATGAAGATGCTCCCGAGGAAAATCCAGAGAATGACCGGAACCCACCCGAATACGGCGGCCTGAATCGGGCCCGTGATTGGGCCCGCTCCGGCAATGGATGAAAAATGGTGGCCTAAAATGACTCTTGAGTCGGCCGGGCAGTAGTCGACATCGTCCCGAAGCGTGTGCGCGGGGGTCTCCCGTGTGGGGTCGATTCCCCATTTCTTCGCAATGAACGACCCATATGTAGCGTACGCGGCGATGAACAGGACAAGTGCGCCGATCAGCAGTGCGATTGAACTCATACAATTACCTCCTTTGGCTAAATTGTGAGAACCTTGCGGAGCGGTTTGGCACGCCGGCAGGCGAAGATCTGCCCGTCCTCCACGCTGACGGCGATTAAACGTATGTCGCACCAGCCCTTGAGGGCAAACGCATAATATTTTCTGAACACATGTTTTTTAATCATGATTGCAGCCTCTTCTGTGACACGGTCGCAAATGAAAATACAGGTGAAGGTCGTCGACATGTGCTCGGCTGACTCAGGCCGGAAGGACTCGGCTTCACTGCGCAGTTTTTCGTATATAAACAAAAGAAACTGCGGCGTAAGCTCTTCGCAGCAGTAAAAATAGCATGTCTCGTTTAATTCAAATTTGTCTATGATATCCTGAGGGGTGATAAACGTACGCCCCGAGACAACTTCGCACCGCGCCGTCATCGCAAGCGGGCGTTCGCCTGAGGCGGCGTTTTCGGCGATTTCGAAATTGTTTTCGAACCGGGGGCGGATTTTCGACAGGTAGTCCTCTTTCGATGACATATCGTTACC
>DATMXT010000119.1:0-5160 GCA_035561375.1 Terriglobales bacterium
ATATCCCTGCGCGCTGCGCGCTTGTGATATCATAACCGCATGGCACAAGGCCATCATTTTGCGTGAATCCGACAATTCCGGTTATTATAATAAAAAAATAAATGATACCGGACCCCCACAGACAGGAGGCACATATGGTAAAACTTGAGAACTCCTACGGAGAGATAGAGATATCGGGCGACGTGCTGGCTGAGATCGTCGGCCGCGCGGCAAACGAGTGCTTCGGCGTGGCCGGCATGGCCCCCAAGGACGTCACCGAGGGGCTCGTGTCGCTGTTTCGCCGAAGCGCCATGGACAAGGGCGTCCGGGTTTTCCCGATGGGCGGAGACCTCATATCCATTGAACTTCACATCGTCGTCGTATACGGGCTGAACATCTCCGCCGTGGCGGACAGCATCATGCAAAAAGTCAAGTATATGGTCGAAGAGCAGACAGGGCTCGTCGTCCACGAAATCACCGTATATGTAGATGCCATGAAGGCGTAGCGGAGGTAACCAGTGAACCGAATAAACGGAGATATGCTGCGCGACATGATCCTATCGGGCGCGCATGCGGTTGAATGCCATAAAAACGAAATCAACGACTTAAACGTCTTTCCCGTGCCGGACGGGGACACCGGCACCAACATGTCGCTGACCTTGAAGGCCGGCTGCGACGCCTTGGCGGGGCTCTCGGGGAAGACCTGCGGCGAAGTCGCTTCGCAGGCCGCGGCCTTTTTCCTCAAAGGGGCCAGAGGCAACTCCGGCGTCATCACATCGCTCTTATTCCGGGGTTTTGCCAAAGAGCTTGCGGGCGTAGAAGAGATGGATTCGAAAAAGCTTGCGGCCGCCTTCATGGGTGGCGTCGGTTCGGCCTACAAGGCCGTCATGAAGCCGACCGAGGGTACGATTCTGACCGTCTCCCGGGTTGCCGCCGAAGAGGGCGTAAAGCTGGCCGAGACTGAGGAGGACGTCTGCGCAGTGCTGAAGGGTATGCTCAAAACAGCCAAACAAACGCTTGATAAGACGCCGGAACTGCTGCCGGTGCTCAAAGCCGCCGGCGTCGTGGACTCGGGCGGCATGGGGTATACCCGCATACTCGAGGGCATGGTGTCGGCGCTCTGCGACGGCGTCATCGTCGAGGTCACAGAGCCCGAGGCCGAGAAGCCCCAGAAGACCCAGCCCGACATCACGAGCCTCAACCCGGACGACATCAAGTTCGCCTACTGCACGGAATTTTTTGTCAACCGCACCCAGAAGAAACTGCGCCCGGCCGACCAGCTTCGGGCCTACCTCGATAAGCTCGGCGACTCCCTCGTCTTTGTCGACGACGGGGAGGTCATCAAGGTCCACGTCCACAGCAACGCCCCCGGCCGGGTGCTGCAGGAGGCGCTGAAATACGGCTATCTCTCGGGCATGAAAATCGAGAACATGGTCGAGCAGTACGGCGAGTTTGTGGAGCAAATGAAGGAGTCGGCCGGCGAGCGGGTCATCGCCACGCCCGAAAAGCGCTACGGCTTTGTCGCGGTCTCGCCGGGACACGGCATTACGGATGTGCTGCGCGACCTGTCGGTCGACCGGATTGTCTCCGGGGGCCAGACCATGAACCCCTCCACCGAGGACATCCTCGCGGCCGTCGACGCGACGCCGGCCGAAAACATCTATATTTTCCCCAACAACAAAAACATCATTTTGACGGCCGAAATGACGGCCAAACTGACCGATAAAAAAGTCTTTGTCGTCCCGACAAAAACCGTGCCCGAGGGCATCACCGCCATCATGTCCTTCGATGAGACGGCGGGGCCGCAGGAGAACTTCGACGCCATGCGGGCCGCCATGAAAAACGTGCGCTCAGGCAGTGTGACCTACGCCGTCAGAGACACCGTCGTCTCTGACAAGAAGGTCAAAAAAGGCGACATGATGGGCATTGAGGGCTCGAATGTGCGGGCTGTCGAGAAGACGGCCGAAAAGGCCGCCGCAAAACTCTTGGCCGCCATGGTCGGCGACGCCACCTCCTTTGTCACCGTCTTCTACGGGGAGGACGTCGCGCCCCAGACCGCCGAAAAATTCCAGGAGAGCCTCCAGAAAAAATACGGCGACCGGTTCGATATGGCCTTTACCGCAGGCGGTCAGCCCGTATACAGCTACATCATTGCAGTTGAGTAGCGACGTCACAAAATTAAATGGCGTGGGGCCGGCCCGCGCCGCGCTGCTGCAGCGGCTCGGCATTGAAAGCTGCGAGGACGCGGCGCGCTTCTACCCCCGCGCATATGAGGACCGGCGGGCCGTCGTCCCAATTGGCGAAACCGCCTTGGGGGCGGCCTGCTCCGTCTGCGGGCATGTCGTCACGGCGCCCTCCCACGCCCGCATCCGCAAGGGCATGGAACTCACCCGCTTTCGCATTGCGGACGGCACGGGCACTGCCGACATCACCTACTTCAACCAGCCCTGGATGAAAAACCTCGTCAAGAAGGGCGAGGAGTATGCCTTTTACGGCAGGGTCGAGGGCGACCTGCTCCGCCGCACTATGGCAAATCCGGCCATGGCCCGCATCGGCTCGCCGGAGGCCGAGGCGATCGTGCCAATCTATAAGCTGACGGCCGGCGTCTCGCAGAAAATTCTGCGGGGGCTCGTCTGGCAGGCCGTGGAACTCGTGGCGGACAAGCTGCCGGAGGCGCTGCCCCCCGACCTCATGGAGCGGTACGCCCTCATGCCCTCAGGGCAGGCGCTGCGGGCTGTCCACCGGCCGGAGGGCCCTGCCGTGCTTGCGGCAGCCCGCCGCCGGCTCGCCTTTGAGGAGCTTTTTACTCTCAGCCTCGGGCTGTCACTGCTCGGCCGCAGGGTCAGGGAGGCGGCGGGCGCGCCGATTCCGAAAATCGATATGGCCCCATTTTTCGCGGCCCTCCCCTTTGAGCCCACCGGCGCTCAGCGCCGGGTCATTGAGGAGGCCCTCTCCGACATGGCGGGGGAGGTGCCTATGAACCGGCTGGTGCAAGGCGACGTCGGCTCCGGCAAGACCGCCGTCGCCGCGGCCCTCTGCTACGCCGCCGCCAAAGGCGGCTTTCAGAGCGCCATGATGGCCCCCACCGAAATATTGGCCGGACAGCACTACGCCACGCTGGAGGGGCTTTTGGGGGGGCTTGGCATACGAACGGCCCTTGTCACGGGCGGCATGCCGGCAAAAGAGCGCCGCGCAGCCCTTGAGGCCGTCGCGGCGGGCGAGGCCGACCTTGTCGTCGGCACCCACGCCCTCATCGAGGGGGGCTGCGAATTCGCAAAGCTCGGGCTTGTCATCACCGACGAGCAGCACCGCTTCGGCGTCGCCCAGCGGGCGGCGCTCTCGGCCAAGGGGGACAGTCCGCACACCCTCGTCATGTCGGCCACCCCGATTCCCCGCACGCTCGCCCTCATGATTTACGGGGACCTCGACGTCTCGGCCCTCGACGAAATGCCGGCCGGCCGGCAGAAAATCGACACCTTCGTCGTCGGGGAGGACATGCGCCGCCGCATCGACGACTTTATCCTAAAACAGCTTGAGGAAGGCCGTCAGGTCTTTGTCGTCTGCCCCGTCATTGAAAACGAGGATGAGGGCGCAGAGGGCGAGGGCGGCGGGCTGACCGACGTCGTCACCCACGCCGCGAGACTTTCCAAAGTCTGCGCGCCCCATGCCGTGGCGGCCCTTCACGGCCGCATGAAGCCGGCCGAAAAAGAGCGCATCATGGGCGAGTTCGCCAAGGGGCACGTCGGAGTACTGGTCGCCACCACCGTCGTCGAAGTCGGGGTCGACGTGCCAAACGCCAACCTCATGGTCGTGGAAAACGCCGAGCGCTTCGGCCTGTCCCAGCTCCACCAGCTGCGGGGCCGTGTCGGGCGGGGCCCGCACAAGTCCTACTGCGTGCTCTTTCGGGCGGGCGGGGGAGAAGCGACCAAAGAGCGGCTCGCCGTCATGGAAGAGACGAACGACGGCTTTGAAATCGCCCGCAAGGACCTCGAACTGCGCGGCCCCGGAGACTTCTTCGGCGAGCGGCAGCACGGCCTGCCGCCCCTGACAGTGGCCGACCTCGCCACCGACGCCGACACGGTCGCAAAAGCCGCCACGGCAGCCCATGAGCTGCTGGCGGCGGACCCGGGGCTTGCGGCCCATCCGGAGCTCCTCAAAAACGTCAAACGTCTTTTTGCGCAGGAGAACATCATTCAAAATTAAGGAGAGTAGACATGTACGACTGCATCATCATCGGGGCCGGCCCCGCCGGTCTCTCGGCCGCTCTCTATACCAAGCGGGCCGGCCGCTCCACCCTCATGCTCACAAACAACGTCTCGTCTTTGAACAAGGCCGAGCACATCGACAACTATTTCGGCTTTTCCGAAGGCGTCTCGGGCAAAGAGCTGCTCGAGAGCGGACTTGAGCAGGTGAAGCGCCTTGGCGCCGAAGTCGTCGAGTGCCAGGCCACCCGGCTTGAGCCCGGCAGCCCCTTCATCGTCCACACAAATAAGGGCAAATTCGAGGGCAAAACGGTGCTCATCGCCACCGGCGCAACCAGGGCCAAGCGGGCCGGGCTCAACTTAGACGAGTTTGAGGGCCGCGGCGTCAGCTACTGCGCCACCTGCGACGGCTTTTTCTTCCGGGATAAAGACGTCGCAGTGCTCGGTGGGGGCGAGTACGCCGCCGCCGAGGCCGAAGAGCTCACCCATTTCGCAGCCTCTGTCACGGCCCTGACCGACGGTGTGCCGCAGGCCGATTTCGGCGCCGTCAAAGTCCTCGAAAAAAAGCCCCGCCGCCTTGTCGGCGGCGACGCCCTCGAGGCCGTCGAGTTCGAGGACGGCTCGAGCATCCCGGTCGCCGGTCTCTTTGTCGCCATCGGCGTCGCCTCCGCCCTCGACTTCGCGCGGTCGGCCGGCATCATCACCGGCCCCTCGGCCATTGAGGTCGACGAGAAAATGCAGACCTCCATCCCCGGCGTCTTCGCGGCCGGCGACTGCGTCGGCGGCCTGCTTCAAGTTTCAAAAGCGGTCGGCGAAGGGGCGCTTGCCGGCACCGGCATGATCGCCGCACTGCGCGAGAAGTAAGTATCCCCCCACGGCCCCTCAACAATAAGCGGGCTGCGCCGACACTGTCGGCGTAGCCCGCATTTTTTCTTACACCTCCTCACGCTCACCTTATCCCCCCTCGTCTCCCCTACAC
>DATMXT010000120.1:0-11178 GCA_035561375.1 Terriglobales bacterium
GAGGGGGGCGGCAACTCGGCTAAAAGTTTTGCAAATTCTCTAAAGGGCTCGAGCCTCGCGTGGGTCAGGATGCCTTTGACGATGCGGTCAATGGTGTCGACGGTGCAGAGGTCGAAAAACTCGGCGCCGTCCGCCCCCGCGAGGAGCAGAAACTCAAGCTGGTTTCCGATATAGTCGGGTGGATTGCCCTCCATGCGGCGGGGGACGTAGCCGAACCGGTTGTAGGCGTACAGCACCTCAAGCGTGGCGGAATCCATCAAACAGTCGCCGGAGGCCCATAAAGGGATGACAACGTCGGGGTCGGTGCCCCGGAAAAGCCTGTCGTATTCAAAGACAGCCTCCTCGCGGGAGAGGCCGGCAAAGAAGGCGTCCAGCGGCGGGTTGTCCCACATGCCGCCCGATCCTTCGAAAAATTTCACAAAGGCTTTCATCAACCGCATGCAAGGTCCCTTCGAAGCTGCGCCGCAGCACTGAGGTCGCCGACGATGACCCCGCCGACCGGCTTTCCGCCGTCATAAAAGGTCCGCCGGAAGGTGTCTCCCTGCCAGCCGGGGTTGACCCGGAAGAGGGGGCTTTTGCCGACTGCCTGCGTTTTGGCGTCCTGCGTGATGCGCCCCGTGGCAAAGACCCCGGGGCCGCCGAGATGTAAGAGCAGGTCCCGGCAGACAGGGCGGCAGACATCGGTTCCTTCAAGGCCCTGCGCAAAGGCGGCGGCATTTGCCCCCGCCACACGGCCCTGTTCTTCGGCGACCGTATAGAGGCCCGCTCCGACGCAGTCGCCGCAGGCGTAGACGCCGGGGATGTCGGTGGCCATGTGTTCATCAATGGCAAGCGTTATGCCGGCCGCTTTTGCGATCTCATCGTTCGGGCGGATACCGCAGGAGACAACCAGGATGTCGGCGGAAGGCGCCTCTTTCAGCGACACGCCGGTTTCAACTTCAATGCCGCGGCTCTCGAGCAGGCGGCAGACGAGGGCTGAGGCCTCGTCGTCAAGCTGGCGGGGCATGAGCCGGGGGGCAAGCTCCAAAATGCGCACTGAAAGCCCGCGCTCCCGCAGGAGCCAGGCCATTTCGACCCCGATGACTCCGCCGCCCACAATGGCGGCGGTGAAGGAGCGGGGCAATGCTCTCTTAATCGCAAAAAAGTCCTCGGTGCAGCGAAGGACATGCCCTTGCTGTGAGCCCGGAAAATCGGGCATAAAAGAATGGGCTCCCATCGCATAGACGCAGGCGTCGTACCCGAAGTCGCCGGCAGTGGAAAAGACCCGCCGGCAGCTCGTGTCAATACGCAACACTTTACAATCCGTATGCAGCTCCAGGTTAAGCCCTGCGGTGTCAAGCGAAATGCGGGCGGGGTTCAGCCCACCGAAGGCGGCTTTGCTCAGAAGCGGCCGGATGTAGGGGGCACGGGGCTCGGCAGTCAGCATGACCATTTGGCAGGCCCCATCCCTCTCCCTGACGGCGCGGGCAGCCGTTAGTCCGGCGACGCCCCCGCCCAGAATCAGACAGGTCAAATCACCGTCACCTTGTCGCAGTTCTCAAAGGCGACTTCCGACAGCTCGTTGCCAAGGCCCGGGAGCTCCGGCACTTCGTACTGGCCGCCTCTCGGCTGGTAGTCATGGACGCAGAGCTCGATGTTGGCCTTTGTGCGGGCGTAGATGTGGTGCTCGTGGATGACGAAGTTCGGGATGACGGCCTCGAGCTGGAGGGCCGCCGCCGTCGAGAGCGGGCTGCCGCAGACGTGAATCTGCACGCCGACATCGTAGACAACGCCCATGTCGCAGATTTTCTTGGCCTCCGAGATGCCGCCGCAGGTGCCGATGTCGGGCTGCATGACGGCAAGGCCGCCTGTGGTGAAGTACTCGGCGTACTGCCACCTCGTGTAGACCCGCTCGCCGGTCGCGATGGGCAGGCCGGTCTCGTCGTGGACCCGCTTTGTCAGCTGCGGGGTCGGGGTGGTCGGCTCCTCGAAATAGAAGATGCCGTATTTCTTGACGGCGTTGCCGATTTGAACGGCCGACAAGGCGTCTAAGAAGGAGTGGTTTTCAATGATGATGTCGACGTCGGGGCCGACGGCCTCGCGCACGGCGGCCACTCTCGACTCGATGAGGTTGACGTATTTCGGGGCCAGGAGCCCCAACCGGTGCCGGTCGTCGTACTTGGAGCCGTCCGGCGCATATGTAAAGAAGTCGTACTTGACACAGTCAAACCCTTCCGAGACCGCCTTTTTGCCCTCGCGGACGTAGTCCTCAAGGGAGCAGGAGGGCACGATGGAGTCGCCCCACGAAAACTGGAGCTGGCTTGCGTAGGTGCGCAGCTTGTCCCGCTTTTTGCCGCCCAGTAGCTTGTAGACGGGGACGCCGAAAAACTTGCCCTTGATGTCCCACAGCGCCATGTCGAGGGCCGAGAGGCCGGCGAAGAAGACGGGTCCGCCGTTTTGGCCCCAGAAGGTGGAGCGGTAGAGCTTATCCCAGATGACCTCGTGGTCCAAGGGGTCCATGCCGACGATGAGCCGGCCGAGGTTGTGAATCATGCCGAAGGCCGCAAATTGCGCTTCACCGTAAGCTAAGGCGGCTTCACCGTCGCCATAGACGCCCTCGTCGGTGTACACGCGGCAGACGATGGGCCGCCAGTGGCCGCCCTTGAGCTCGGTCTTGAGGTGCAGAATGTCGATTTTGGTGATTTTCAAAACAAATTCTCCTCCTTTTATGTATGCCGGTTGATCAGTCGTATTTAATGTACAGCGAGGGGCCGGTGGGCTCGGGGTCGGGCAAAAAAGACGCTTTGGCGCAAGTGTCCTGAAGCTCGCCGAAAGAGAGGGCCCGCACCGGGCATGCGGCGACACAGGCGGGGGCAAGCCTGTCGCGGCAGGCATCGCACTTCACGGCGACGCCATAGCGGGGATGAAGCGCCGGCGCGCCGTACGGGCATGCGGTGGCGCAGGCGCCGCAGCCGATGCAGCGCGCATCATCGTGCAGGGTGAGACCGTCTTCGGTTTTATACATGGCGCCGGTCGGGCAGATGTTGACGCAGGCGGGCTCTTTGCAGTGGTTGCAAGCGCCGGAGTAATAGCCGCCACAGACCTCATCCACCCGCCGCAAGAAGACGCCCTTTTGCAGGTCGTGGAGGTCCTTGCAGGCGACCTGACAGGCTTTGCAGCCGATACACTTGCCAAAGTCAAAGGTAAAGCCTAACATTTGTCCTCCCCACCCCCCTGGGCGGACAGCCGCCTGTCGGCGTCCCGCCAGAGCAGCGCGTAGAGCACCGACATGATGGGGATGAAGAGCAGCATGCCGAGCACGCCGAAAGTGGCGGCCCCCAGCATGACGGCCACCAGCACCCAGATGGGGGGCAGGCCGACCGAGTTGCCGACGACTCTCGGATAGACAAAATTCTGCTCAAGCTGCTGCAGGGCTAAAAAGAGCGCCAAAAACCACAGGGCCTTTGCGGGGCTGACCGTCAGCATCATGATCATGCCGACGATAGCGCCGATGAAGGCGCCGAAGACCGGGACCAGCGCCGTCACGGCGATGAGCACCGCGATCATGACGGCGTAGGGGAAGCCGAAAAGAGTCATGGCGAGGAAGAACATCAGGCCTAAAATGGCGGCCTCAAGGCACTGGCCGGCGATGAAATTCGAGAAGGTGCCGCTCGTGAGGCCCAGCACATAGAGCGCCTTGTCGTAGACGGCCGGGCGCAAATAGGCCCGCATGAGCCGCTTGGCCTGCTCTCCGAGCTGCTCTTTTTGCAGGAGAATGTAGAGCGCGAAGACAAATCCGAAAAAGGCGTTTAAGAGCCCATGGAAGAGGCTTGAAATCATGCCGAGCGTCGAGGAGACGACGTTGCCGGGCGAAAAGTCCGGAATGAGCTTGCCGAACGCGTCGTTTACGGCCTGCCAGTCGAGCTCAAGCGTCGAGAGCTGCCGCACGAGCTCCGGGAACCAGTCGGTGAGCACCACGCTCTGACGAAGCTGCTGCTGGAGCTTGCCGACGTACTCGGGGACGGCGGTGCCAAGCTCCCGGACCGTCTTGGAGAGCTCCGGGACGACGAGAAATGTCGCAATGAACAGCACGCCGAAGACCAGAAGCAGCGTGATGATGAGGCTGACGGCGCGGCAAAGCTGGGGGCTGAGGGCCCCCTTGTGACTGCGCCTGCGCGGTTTTTCGGGCGGGCTCGCCTGTGCGGCCTCGACCTCGGTCTCGGCTTCGGCGTCGCACCGCCGCTCTTCCTCGTGAATGGCGGCCGCCGAGTGGGTGACTTGGCTGTCAATGACCTCTTTTGCGCGCTCGGCAGCCGTCACCTTGGCTTTCCGGCCGAAGAGCGCCGCCTCGAGCTTTTGCATGGGGACGTTGGCCACAAAGGCGATGGCCCCGCCGAGCAAAAAGGGCGTGATGAGCCCGAAGACATACGCGAGGACCCGGACGACGACGGCGGGATTTTGCACGGCGGTGAAGAGCAGGATGGCGTAGGTGACAATCCAGAGCAGTCTGCGGGTGCTGTACTTGTTCAAATTCTCATTTCTCCTGTGGCCGCCAGCGCGGCAAGCGGTATGCGGTATGTTGAAATCAGTATTCCCAAATATGACAGTCAAAATAGGATAGGGCCGTCACCGCGCTTTGAGCAGGTAGGAGCCAAGACGGGCCGGGGTCTGGCTGCCGTCCCGCAGGGCAAATTCGCCCGCCATGACGACATGGACAATGCCCTCGGGCGCCCGAAACGGGTCGTCATACTCCGCCCTGTCGGAGACGGTCTCAGAGTTGAAGACCGTGAGGTCGGCGGCATACCCCGGAAGGAGCTTGCCGCGGCCCTCGATGCCCATCATCTCGGCTGAAAGGCCGGTGATGCGGCGCACGGCAAGGCCGAGCGGGCAGAGCTTTTGCTCCCTTGCGAGGCGCAGGAAGCGGGGGAAGGTGCCAAAGGAGCGGGGGTGCGGCTTGCCGCTGTTTTTGGCGGGGTCAAGGGGATAGGCGTAGCCGTCGCTGCCAATGGCGAGGTCGGGCTGCGACAGGAGGTAGTTCACGTCCTCCTCCGACATGGTGAAGGAGATGCAAGAGCAGTCGGCCCCGGTCTTTACCGTGACGAGCGCGGCTGTCTCGGCCATTGTGAGCCCGAGCTCTTTTGAGAGCTCATAGATGCTCTTGCCGTCGGCCACGGGGTATTTTCCAAACGTGGAGACGATGACTTCGCCGCGGCCCACGGCCTCGTCGCAGTAATACTCCTCAAGGGCCGAAAGCACCGCGCCCCGCTCCTCGTTTTGAAGTCTGCGGCAGACCGCCGTCACCCCGCCCTCGAGGGACCACTTGGGAAAGCCGGAGTTTGTGATGCCGGAGGCGGCGGCCGTGTACGGGTAGAGGTCGGCCGTGACGGCGACGCCGTCGGCTTTTGCGTGGCGGATGTTCGCCATGACCATCGGGGCCTTGCCCCAGTTGGCGCGGCGGGCCGCCTTGAGGTGGGAGATGTGGACGCGGGCCCCCGAATGCCGGTTGATGTCGTACATCTCCTCGAGGGCCTCTGGGAGCTTGTCGCTCTGGTTTCGCATGTGGGAGGTGACGACACCGTCATGCTTTGCCACGACTTCGCCGAGGGCCCGGAGCTCTCTTTTTGTCGCAAAGCAGCCGGGCGCGTAACCGAGCCCTAAGGACAGGCCGGCGGCCCCCTCCGAGAGGGCGATATCCAGCAGGGCGCACATGTCAGCAAGTTCTTTATCGGTCGGCTCACGCCCGTCAAACCCGACGGTGGCGGCCCGCAGGGCGCCGTGGCCGATGAGCTGGAAGAGGTTTGTCGCCATTTTGCGCCCATACGCCTTTTCGCGGTAGCGGGCAAAGGAGGTCGTCACATAGTCGGCGGTGCCCCCGCCGAGCCCCGTTGAGAGGAGTTTCAAATCCCCCTCCCGGCCGGGGGGACAGGGGAAGAGGGAAAAGCCGCACTGGCCGACGACCTCGGTCGTCACGCCCTGGAAGAGCTTTGCCTCACAGGCGTCGTCTGTCAGAAAGCAGGCGTCGGAGTGGGAGTGGATGTCAATAAAGCCGGGGGCGACGGCAAGGCCCCCGCAGTCGACGCTCTCTGCCCCTGGGGGCGGCTCCAGCGTGCCGACGGCGGCGATTTTGCCCTCTTTCACGGCGACCCAGCCGCGGTAGGGCTCGCCGCCCATCCCGTCGCAGACCAGCCCGTTTTTGAACACCAGATCGTACACTTAAAAATCCCCCTTACAGTTTCCTGAAAAGCGTTTTTGTAGCCTCGTACAGCTCCCGGTAGAGTTTGCAGTAAGGCGCGTAGAGCGCGTGCTTTGCCATATCCGGCTCATAGCTGCGCCCGGGTTTGATGTATGTTTCAAGCTCGGCAAAGCCCTTGATGTCCCCGACGCCGATGGCGGCCATCGCGGCGTCGCCGAAACTGGCGCCGACCGTGACGCCGGCCGTGTCGATGCGCGTACCCGTGATGTCGGAAATCATCTGGAGCCAATAGGGGTTTTTGGTCCCGCCGCCCACCGCCAGCACCCGGCGGATTTCCACGCCGTTTTCGCGGAAAATGTCGAGGTGCTGCGCCACCGTGTAGCCGATGGATTCGAGGGCCGAGCGGTACATGTGCCGTCTCGTGTGGGCGATGGAGAGCCCGAAGAGCACCCCCCTCGCGCAGGGGTCGTTGATGGGGGTGCGCTCGCCCGCGATATAGGGCAGCGTGACAAGCCCGTCGGAGCCCGGCGGAATCTCGTCAATGCCCTCCATCATCAGGGCGTAGGCGTTTTCCCCGCCCGCCTCTTCTTTTGCCCGCTTGTCGAAAAAGACGTTGTCCCGGTACCACCTTGTCAGGGTGCCGGCGGCGTTGGTGCCGCCCTGCACGCTGCAGGCCCGCGGAATGATGAAGCCGCCCGACCAGATGCGCCGGTCTTTCACAATGCGCTCAGACAGGCCGATCATGTAGAGCGAGGAGCCGAATTGCAGCATCATGTCGCCGATGTGGAAGACGCCGGTCGAAATGGCCTCGGCCCCCGAGTCGTCGGCCCCGACGATGACGGGGGTGCCGGCGGCAAGGCCCGTTGCGGCCGCGGCTTTTTCGGTCACGCCTCCTGCGAGGTCGGTCGTGTCTTTCACCTGCGCGAGCTGGTCGGGGCGGCAGAAGAGCTTGCAGAACTCCTCGTCAATCTCGCCGCCCTTTGCGGGGTTATAGAGCGGCGTGAAGGCGCCGAAGGCCAAAAACCGGTCGATGACATACTGGCCTGTGAGCTTTGCCGTCAGATAGGAGGAGCCGGTCAGGAGCTTGTGGGCTTTCTCCCAGATGTCGGGCTCGTTATTCTTAAGCCACAGGATTTTCGGCGGAATGTCGTTGGAGCACAGGGGCCGCCCGTTGAACTCCAGCACCTGCTCGGGGGTGAACATGGCGTTTAAGCAGTCGATCTCTTTATTTGCCCGCGCGTCGATGCCGTAGAGAATGGCGCGGCGCATGGCGACGCAGTCACGGTCGACCGGCACGAGGTCGGCCCCTAAGGCCGAGGCGCCGACTGCTGCCACCTCCGTGTTTTTGACGCCGGACTTTTGAAGGAGCGCCTTTGCTATTTTGCAAAAGTCCCCCCACCAGACAGTCTCGGCGTCGTGCTCAAAAAAGCCCGGCGCGGGGTTTTCCATGCCGTGCTGCTCGGAGTGGCCGGCCACGACGTTGAGCTGCTCGTCGCACAAAACGCCCTTGCTCTCGTATGTGCCGACGTCTATTCCCATGTAATACCGCATACCCTTACCTCACCTCGCCGCCCGGGCCGCCGCCATGAAGCGCTTGACCCTTTCCCCGTCGACCGGGTTTTCAAACTTGCCGTCCGCCTTGAAGGCGGTGCCGACAAAGGCCCCGTCGGCGTACGAGAGCTTTTCGGCGATGTTGTGCTCGGTGCAGCCGGTGTTGCAAAAGACCGGCGTCGCCCCCGACACCTTGCGCACCGAGGCGATGAGCTCGCTGTCGACGCCGCTGCCGGCCTGCATGCCGGAGACGCAGAGCCCGTCCGGCGCGCACTTGAAAATGACGGCCTTCGCGATTTGGGGCAGGGGGCGGGCCGACAGGTCCCCGTCCGACTCGGCGTTGATCATGTAGTACATTTTGAGCTCCTTCATGCCGAGCTCGTTTTTGCGGCGTGCGATGGCCGCGATGTCGGGGGCGCGAAGGCCGCCCTCGCCGGCGTAGACGCCGGTGAAGACCGAGCGGACAAAGGAGGCGCCGACGGCCGCCGCAAGCTCGACGGTGGCGGCCTGGTCCGCGATGACGTGGACGCCGTAGGGCACCGTAATCATGGGCAGCAGCTCCGCGATGACGCGGGCCATGGCGGCGATGACGACGCCGTCGACCTTGCTCTGGTAGGGGAGTGAGAACTCGTTGGAGAAGAGCACGGCGTCAACGCCGCCCTCCTGCAGGGCGGCGAGGTCCCGGCGGGCGGCCTCGGTGACCGCCCTCATATCGCACCGGTAGGCGGGGTCGCCCGGCAGGGCGGCAAGGTGCAGCAGCGCAATGACCGGCTTATCGCAGCCAAACAGACGGTTCATGAAAGCACTCCTTTGACAAGTTACCAATTTTAAGCTATTATACAGGATAGGAGGAGGGTTGTCTATGGATATGGCCTTACTGCTGCTCTGCATCAAAATATTCTGCTGCCGCATCATCGACGTGTCGCTGTCAACGGTGCGCATGATTCTCTCGGTCAAGGGCAAGACGCTTTGGGCCACCATCATCGGCTTTTTTGAGGTGCTGGTCTGGTTTTTGATCGTGCGCGAGGCGCTGAACTCGTCAAACGGCGGGCTGACGCTGGCGGTCTTCTACGCCGGCGGCTTTGCCACGGGCACTTTTGTCGGGGGCAAGCTGGCGCAGCGCCTCATCATCGGGCACATCACAATCCAGATCATCACAAGCCGCCGGGACGACGCGATGCTGGCCGCCATCCGCGAGGCGGGCTACGCCATTTCGGTCATCAACGTCAACAGCTCGGAGTTTGGCTCGGAGAAATATCTGCTCATCGCCGAAATGAAGAGCAGCCAGCAGGGAAAGTTCAAGGACCTTGTCCGGGAGCTCGACCCCACGGCCTTCGTCATGGTCAACGAGACCAAATATGTCGTGGGCGGATTTGGCGTCGGAAAAAAGAAATAGCGCTCGAAACGACAATTTTTTGGGCTCCCGCCGCATGGCGGGAGCCCTTTCTTGCAGAGCAAATTGATTTTAGGCGAAATAGGCATAAATGCATTGTTTTTTTTAGTGAAAATGTCGGATGACCCGTCAGTCATTTGGGAATTTTCCGACAAATCTCCGGTAAATTTTTAACTTTTGCTTGCAATGGGCATATGGTTCAACTATAATAGACTATGTCTGAATAGCTAAAACAATATTGCGTACATTTTTCGAGCGAACCCACTGCAAACGAGAAAGGATGAACAAGATGGTAACACTCAAAATCGACGGGCGGACAGTGCAAGCCGATGAGAACATGACCGTTCTTGACGCGGCGCGCCAGGAAAACATCCGGATTCCTACGCTCTGCTATTTAAAGGACATCAATAAGCTCGGCGCCTGCCGTATGTGCCTTGTCGAAGACAAGCGCTCCGGCAAGATGATGGCCTCCTGCGTCATGCCTGTTTCGGAGGGAATGGAAGTTTCCACCAACTCCGCCAAGGTTCTCGAAGCTCGCAAATTTGTGCTCGGCCTCATTCTGTCCGACCACGATCGTGTTTGCCTCACCTGCAACCGCAGCCAGAGCTGCGAACTCCAGACCCTCGCCCAAGAGCTTGGCGTCGACGAGATCAAGTACGAGGGCGAGCGCATTCGCCGCAGGGTCGACGACATGTCCCCCTCGATTGTCCGCGACAACAACAAGTGCATTCTCTGCCGCCGCTGCGTGGCCGCCTGTGAGAAGACCCAGGGCGTCGCCTGCATCGGCATGGTCAACCGCGGGTTCGACACCCAGGTTGCCCCGGCCTTTGAGAAGCCCCTGGTTGACACCAACTGCATCAACTGCGGCCAGTGCATCGCCGCCTGCCCGACAGGCGCTCTGCGCGAAAAGGACTCCACGGCCGCCGTCTGGGCAGCGCTGAACGACCCCAAGAAGTTTGTCGTCTTCCAGCCGGCGCCCGCTGTGCGCGTCGCCATCGGCGAGGAGTTCGGCCTGCCGATCGGCACCCGCTGCACCGGCAAGCTTGCCGCCGCCATGCGCCGCCTTGGCGCCGACAAGGTCTTCGACGTCGACTTCGCGGCCGACCTCACCATCATGGAAGAGGGCACCGAGCTTCTGACCCGAATCAAAGAGGGCGGCGTGCTGCCGATGATCACCTCCTGCTCGCCCGGCTGGATTAAGTTCTGCGAGCACATGTATCCCGAGTTCATTCCCAACCTTTCGACCTGCAAGAGCCCCAACCAGATGCAGGGCGCCATCACCAAGACCTACTTCGCCCAGAAGAACGGCCTTGACCCCAAGGACATTTTCGTCGTCTCGGTCATGCCCTGCACGGCCAAGAAGTTCGAAATCATCCGTCCCGAGATGGGCCGCGACGGCTACCGCGACGTCGACGCCAACATCACGACCCGCGAGCTCGCCCGCATGGTCAAGCAGGCCGGCATCGACTTCGTCAACCTGCCCGACGAGGACTTTGACGACATGCTCGGCGACTCCACCGGCGCCGCCGTCATTTTCGGCGTCACCGGCGGCGTCATGGAAGCCGCGCTTCGCACCGTGGCCGACATCCTGACCGGACAGGACCTCAAGGACATCGAGTACTGCGACGTCCGCGGCATCGAGGGCATCAAGGAGGCCACGGTCAATGTGGCCGGCATGGACATCAAGGTCGCCATCTGCCACGGCACCGCAAACGCCGCCAAGCTGCTCGACGCCATCAAGGCCGGCGAGAAGTCCTACCACTTTATTGAGATCATGGGATGCCCCGGCGGCTGCGTCACGGGCGGCGGACAGCCCATTGTCGACGCCCAGACCCGCGAGTTCTGCGACCCGAGGGTGCTGCGCGCCAAGGCCACCTACGACGAGGACGAGGCCAAGGTCATCCGCAAGTCCCACCAAAACCCCTCCATCAAGAAAATTTATGAGGAGTTCTTAGGCGAGCCCTGCGGCCACAAGTCCCACGAGCTGCTGCACACCCACTACACAGACCGCTCCGGAATGTAAGCAATATTTTAAAGTTCATATAGGTACATGAGATAAGTG
>DATMXT010000121.1:0-5458 GCA_035561375.1 Terriglobales bacterium
AGTTTTTCGTTTGACGCCCGGATTTCGGGCCGCGCCGTAAGTTTTTTTGTGTATTGAAGAGCCAAATCAAATTTATAACAGGAGGCAAATGCAATGATTGGAGAAAAAGTGATTCTGCGGGTGCGCATGTCGGCGGGGGAGGCCCACTATGCCGGTGAGCTGGTCAACGGCTCTCACATCCTCGACTTCTGGGGCGATGTCGGCACTGAACTCGCCATCCGGCTGCACGGGGACGAGAGCCTGTTTGTCGGCTACAAAGAGGTCAAGTTCACGGCGCCCGTCTATGCCGGCGACTTCATGGAGTATCACGGCTGGATTGAGAAGGTTGGCAACACCTCTTTCACCTGTAAATTTGAGGCCTGGAAGGTCATCGAGCTGGCCCGCGAAGACGGACTTGCCATCTCGGCCGCAAACGTGCTGAAAGAACCCGTGCTCTGCGCCGAAGCCGAGGGCACCCTTGTCGTCAAGAGAGAGTTCCAGCGCGGCGCGCAGGACAAGGCTTTCGCGGTGAAATAATGAACAAGGCAGTGATTGCTTTCGAGCGGTGCAAGGAGTGCCACTACTGCATGCGCTTTTGTCCCAAGAAGCTCATCACGCCGGGCGACAAGCTCAACAAGTCCGGCTACTATGTACCGGTGATAAGCGAAGAGGGCTGCACCGGCTGCGCCACCTGCGCCAAGCTCTGTCCCGAGGGCGCCATCACGGTAGAGAGGGGGGAGTGACATGGGCGCACCTGAATTTTTACAGGGCAACATCGCCCTTGTCGAGTCGGCCATCCGCGCCGGCTGCCGGTTCTACTTCGGCTATCCCATCACCCCCGCCAGCGAGATGAGCGAATATTTCGCGGCCCAAATGCGTGACCGCGACGTCACGTTTGTGCAGGCCGAGACCGAGGTCGCCGCCTTCAACATGATTGCGGGCGTTGCGGCCGGCGGCCAGCGCGGCATGACCGGCACCTCGGGCCCGGGACTCAGCCTTGGCGCCGAGGCCATGTCCTTCATGGCGGCGGCGGGACTGCCGGCCGTCGTGGTCGACGTCATGCGCCCCGGCCCCGGCGACGGCGAAATTCTGGCCGCGCAGGGCGACTATTTCCAGGCCTGCAAGGGGGGCGGCCACGGCGACTACAACGTGCTGGTGCTGGCCCCCTGGTCGGTGCAGGAGGAGGCGGACCTCGCCTACGAGGCTTTCGACCTCGCCGAAAAGTACTTAAACCCCGTCATTTTGCTGACCGACGCGTCGCTCGGGAAAATGCGGGAGTCCTGTGTGCTGCCGGAGCCAAAAGTCATTCCCGCGGTCACCTGGAAGGGCGCACTGACCGGAAGCGTTGACGGCGGCAAGAAGGTCATCACGACCTGCGGCGACGGGCCCGACCAGTACGAGGCCGTCAACCGCGAACTGCAAAAGAAGCTTGCCAAAATCGCCGCCGCCGAGCAGCGGTGGACGTCGACGGGCTGCGAGGACGCCGACATCGTCATCGTCGCCTACGGCTCGGTCGCCCGCATTGCGATGGGGGCCATGGAGCTGGCCCGCGCTGCCGGCATGAAGGTCGGACTCATCCGGCCCATCTCGCTGTGGCCCTTCCCCAAGAAGGCCTTCGAGGGGCTTGACGGCAAGCAGTTCGCGGTCTTTGAGCTATCGGCCGGCCAGATGGTCGAGGACGTCATGCTGTCGGTGAAAAACAAGGACGACGTCCATTTCTACGGCCGCATGGGCGGAAACCTGCCCACTCCGGCGGAGCTCTATGGGGAGCTTGAGAAAATTGCGGGAGGTGGCAGGTAATGGCTGTCGTATATAAGAGGCCCGATGCCCTGACCGACATGAACTTCAAGTACTGCGGAGGGTGCGGACACGGGCTGGTCAACAAGATTTTGGCCGAGATACTCGACGAGCGCGGCCTTGCCGGCAAGACCGTCATGGTCTGGCCCATCGGCTGCTCGGTCTTCGCCGACCAATACTTCAAGACCGATTCGGTCTGCGCGCTGCACGGCCGCGCGCCCGCCCTTGCGACGGGACTTAAAAGGGCCCGGCCGGACAACCTCGTCATCGTCTACCAGGGCGACGGCGACATGGTCTCGGAGGGCATGAGCGAGATTTTGCACGCCGCCATCCGCGGCGAGAAGCTCTCGGTCATCTTCGTCAACAACGCCATTTACGGCATGACGGGCGGCCAGATGGCCCCGACCACCCTGATTGGCCAGAAGACCACGACCTCGCCTTTCGGCCGTACGGCCGCGGCTGCGGGTTACCCCGTCAACATGGCTGAGCTCATCGCGAATATCCGCGGCTGCATTTACAGCGAGCGGGTCACGGTCAACACGCCGGCGAGACTTGCCGCCGCCAAAAAAGCCATTGCCAAGGCCATTGATTTGCAGCTTGAAGGCCGCGGGCTCTCCTTTGTCGAAGTGCTCTCGCCCTGCCCGACCGGCTGGGGCGTGAAAGCCTTGGACGCCCTCGACTTCATCGACAGCGACATGCTGCCCATTTATCCGTTGGGCGTCATCAAGGAGGCGGCAGATGCGTAAACATGAATTTATGTTCTCCGGCATCGGCGGGCAGGGCGTCATCTCCATCGGCGAGCTGCTCTGTATGACCGCCGTCGCAAAGGGGCTCGTCGTCACCTTCACCCCCTCCTACGGGCAGGAAAAGCGCGGCGGGCGCACGATGTGCCAGATGGTGGTGTCGGACAAAATGGGCTCCCACGTCATTTCGGAGGCGGGGCTGCTGCTGGTCATGGACGAGCGCTCTCTGACCGATTACGAGGGCATGGTGGCAAAGGGCGGCACCCTTATTTTGAACAGTGACCTCATCCAAAAAGAGCCCGCCCGCACCGACATCAACGTGGTGAAAATTCCCTGCAACACCCTCGCCACCGAGGCGGGCTCGGGGAAAGCCGCCAACATGGTGGCGCTGGGCGCCGCGCTGCGGGTTCTGACCTTCGTCACCCTGGACGAGGTCAAGGCGGGACTTCCCGAGATTTTTCCCGGCGGCAAGGCAAAGCTCATCCCTGTCAACGAACGCGCCCTCGACATGGGCTACGAAGCGGCAAAATAAACAAATGTGCTTAAGGACGGCGACAGCCGTCCTTAAGCCCGTTTTAAGAAGGGGTGTAAAAATGTTTGACGTGAAGGCCGACATCGCGGCCATAACCGACAAAATGATTGGCTGGCGGCGGGATTTCCACCGCCACCCCGAGCTTGGACTCAAAGAATTTCGCACCTCCGGCATCATTGAGCAGCACCTGCTGGGGCTGGGGCTCGAAGTGCGCCGCTGCGCCGGAACCGGCGTCATCGGCGTCTTAAAGGGCGGCAAGCCCGGCAAGACCGTCATGCTCCGCTCCGACATCGACGCCCTGCCGGTCACTGAGGAGACGGGGCTGCCCTTTACCTCCGAAAATCCCGGCGTCATGCACGCCTGCGGACACGACGGGCACATCTCCATGCAGATGGCGGCGGCCGAAATCCTGGCCGCCCACAAAGACAAGCTTGCGGGCACCGTGGTCTTCCTTTTCCAGCTCAACGAGGAGGACGCCGGCGCCGAGCGCATGATTGCGGACGGGGCCCTCGACAATCCCAAGCCCGACGCCATTTTCGGCCTGCACCTGTGGTCGCCCTACCGCACCGGGCAAATCGCCGTCGTGCCGGGGCCCATCATGGCCTCAAGCTATTACTTCAAGCTGACGGTCCGCGGCCGCGGCGGCCACGGCGGCGCGCCCCACACGGCCATCAACCCCATCACGGCGGCCATGCACGTCGTGGAGGCCGTCAAGACTTTCCAGACCGAAGAGCTCAATTTGATGAAGCCGACCGTCATCTCGGTCGGCATGTTCCACGCCGGCGTCAAGGAGATCATCATTCCCGACACCTGTGAGCTGCAGGGCTCCATCCGCTGCCTGCACGACGGGGATGCCTACATCCACACGCGGCTGCGCGAGATCGCCGAGGGTGTGTGCGCCGCATACCGGTGCACCTGCACGCTCGAGATCATCTGCGGCAACACCATGCTCGACAACGACGACACCCTGACGGCCGGGGTCGTCAAAGTGGCCGGAGAGGTCGTCGGCCGGGAGAATATCGTCATGAAGGACGTGGCCGTCATGCTGGGCGAGGACTTCGCCGAGTTCACCCACCGCGTCCCCGGCTGCTATTTCTTTGTCGGCACGACAAAGCCGGGCGCTCAGATGGTCGAGCACCACAACTGCAAGTTTGTCATCGACGAGGACTCGCTGCCCATCGGCGTCGAAATGCTGGTCAAGTGCACGCTTGACTTTTTGGGTTGACAGGCCCAAAATAAGAGTGATCACCCAATAAGGAGGAAAAAGCCATATGGATTTCAAACTGAGCAAGGAGCATGAGCTCGCCCGGCAGATGTTTCGCCAGTTCGCCGAGACCGAACTTGCCCCCATCGCCACCGAAATAGACGAGGAAGAGCGCTTTCCGCTTGAAACCGTCGAGAAGCTGAAGAAGCTCGGCATGCTCGGCGTGCCCTATCCCAAGAAATACGGCGGCCAGGGCTGCGATGAGCTGACATACTCCCTCATGATGGAGGAAGTGAGCCGCTGCTGCGCCTCGACCGGCATCATCGCGTCGGTCCACACCTCGCTGTGCTGCGGCGCCCTCTATCAAAACGGCACCGAGGCGCAAAAAGAGAAGTACCTGCGCCCGCTTTTAGACGGCCGGTATCTCGGCGCTTTCGGACTGACCGAGCCCTCGGCCGGCTCCGACGCCGCCAGCCAGAACACCTTCGCCGTCAGGGACGGCGACAGCTATATTTTAAACGGCTCCAAAATTTTCATCACAAACTCCGGCTACGCCGACGTCTACACGATTTTCGCCATGACCGACAAGTCGCAGGGCACCCGCGGCATCTCCTGCTTCATCGTCGAAAAGGGCTTTGAGGGCTTTACGCAGGGCACGCCGTTTCGCAAAATGGGCATCCGGGCCGCCTGTGTGCGGGAGCTGATTTTTGAGAACGTGCGGGTTCCGGCCGAGAATCTTCTTGGCAAAGAGGGCCGCGGCTTTGGCATCGCCATGAAGGCGCTCGACGGCGGGCGCATCGGCATCGCCTCTCAGGCCGTCGGCATCGCGCAGGGCGCGTTTGACAAGACCGTCACTTACGTCAAGGAGCGCAAGCAGTTCGGAAAGCCGCTCGCGGCCCTCCAGAACACCCAGTTTACGCTGGCCGACATGGCCACCCGCATTCAGGCGGCCCGGCTTCTCACCTGGGAGGCGGCCATGGCCGCCGACGCCGGCGAGCCCTACTCCAGCAAGGCCGCAATGGCCAAGCTCTTCGCGTCCGAGACCGCCTCGTATGTCACGGGCCGCGCCGTGCAGATGATGGGCGGCTACGGCTACATGCGGGAGTATTCGGTTGAGCGCATGATGCGCGACGCCAAAATCACCGAGATTTACGAGGGCACGAGCGAGATCATGAAGATGGTCATCTCCGGCCAGCTGCTCAA
>DATMXT010000122.1:0-4962 GCA_035561375.1 Terriglobales bacterium
TCTTAATGCAGATTTTACATAAAAATTAAAATTGAGCGCCGCAAATTCGGTAATGATGGCAGAAAATGCAGGGCGCACTGGCGGCGGTGTGCCGGGCCGTTTTTCAGACGGACATAAGAAAATCCGCCCATAGAAGGGCGGATTTTCCAAGGCCGTCGGTCACGGGTTTTATGCACTGAAAATTATTTTTGGGTAAAAGCCGCCTCGCAGTTTTTCAGCTGGGTCGGAATGTCAATCCCCTGCGGGCACTTGGAGAGGCAGGCGCCGCAGGCAATGCACTTTGCCGGCCCGTCCTCGTCGTTTTCCGCCAAAAAAGCGGCTTTCAGTTTGGACTTTGCGTCCTCGCTTTTTGCCATGAAATAGGCATTGTACCGCGAAAAGTTGCCGTAAATATCGACGCCCTGCGGGCAGGGCATGCAGTACATGCAGCTGGTGCAGCCCACTTTCTGGCGGGCGTGGTAGCTCTCCCGGATTTCGCCCAGTAGCGCCAGCTCCTGCGCCGTGAGGCTTCCGGCGCCTGCGCGCTCGGCCACCGCAATGTTCTCCTGCAGCTGGGACATGGCGTTCATGCCGCTGAGGGCGGTCGACACCGCCCCTTCGTTTAAGACAAAGCGCAGCGCCCAGTCGGCCGGCGTGCGGTCGGGGTGGGCCTCATAGAGCTTCTCGACAAGGTCGTGAGGCAGGCGGGTGGCAAGCTGTCCGCCTTTCAGGGGCTCCATGATGACAAGCCCGATGCCGCGCTCCCGCACGAGGTCGACCCCCTCCTGACCCGCCTGATGCCGGACGTCGAGGTAGTTGTATTGGAGCTGGGTGAAGTCCCAGGGATAGCTGTCCAAAACCTTTGTAAAGTGGTGGATGTTGTCGTGCATGGAAAAGCCCGCAAAGCGGATTTTGCCCTGCGCCTTGGCGGTGTCGATGAACTCGGTCATGCCAGCGTTCCACAAGGCCGGCCACCGGTCGTGGTCGGGGTTGTGCATGAGATAGAAGTCAATGTGGTCGGTCTGGAGCCGCATAAGCTGCTCGTCGAGGAGCCGCGGCAGGTCGTCCTTGCCCTTGACAAGCCATGCCGGCAGTTTTGTGGCGAGGAATATGCGGTTTCGGATGCCGAGTTTTTTCAGCGTCCGGCCGACGGCCTCCTCGCTCTTGCCCCCGTGGTAGGGATAAGCGGTGTCCCAGTAGTTGACGCCGAGGTCGTAGGCCTCGCGGAAGAGCGCCGCCGTCTGCTCCTCGTCGATATTTTCGGTGACTCCGCCGTGCACCGGCAGCCGCATGCAGCCAAAGCCAAGCGAGGAGACCTCCACTCCGGTTTTACCCATTTTACGGTATTGCATTTGCCCACGCCTCCTGTACTCTTGTACAAAAAAATCTTACCGCTTATTATAGCACGTTTTTTGGAAAGATGGCAACATTGACACGCCGGATTGCGACGAGTATAATGAAGTAGAATTATGTAAACCGGAGGGTTTTTTCGTTGAAAAAAGTGCTGACGTTTATCACGGCGGTGGCGCTCTGCGTCGCGCTCTTCGCAATTGTGGGCGGCGTTGCGGGAGACGGGTTTTTGCCGGCCATGGCAAACCCTTCTCCGGGCGTCTCAAACCCCGCGAGCGCCCGGAGAAATGATTTTGTCATCGTCTGCGGCGGCTATGAGGGCGCCTTAAATCCGCTGTGGCCGCAAAGCGAGACCGACGCCGCCGTCACAAGGCTCATTTTCGACCCGCTGGTCGAAGCGTCGGCCGACGGGACGCCCACGGCCTGCCTTGCCGATTACACGCGCTCGGGCGACGGGCTGACCTATACATTTACGATTAAAAAGAACGCCGCCTTTTCGGACGGCACCCCCGTCACTGCGGACGATGTCGCCTTCACGTGGGAGGTCATCCGCGACCCCGACTACGACGGGACAATGGACCTGTCGGACGTCGCCTCGGTGCAGGTGAAGGACGACGGCATCATTTCAGCGACCCTGAAGGCCCCGCGGGCCTCGGCCGTCTTTGACCTCGGTGTCGCGCCGCTCTCCCGCACATATTATGGCAAGGGCTACACCAAAGGACAGCTCGACTATGTGCGGCTGCAATCTCCCAAACCGATGGGCTGCGGACAGTATGCGCTCGGTACATATACAATGGAGAGCATGACGCTGTCCCGCTGCGACGACTACTACGCGGGAAAGTCCCGCTATGAAACCGTGACCTTTCTCGTCAGTGACGACGGCGCCGCCCTCATGGCGTCGGGTGAGGCCGACGTCTGCCTCACAGGCTCTGCCGAAGACGCCCCCTACATTGAAAACCGTGTGGTGGAGACCGACAGCATCGGGCTGCTCGGCTTCAATGCCGCCGACAAGACGCTTTCCGACCCCATTGTGCGGGGGGCCATCGCCCTGTGCGTCGACCGGCAGGCGCTGATTGACGCGGCCCTTTCGGGCCTTGGCGAACCCCTCGACGCGCCGGTCTTTGCAGGCTCCTGGGCATATGGCGGCGAGCCTTCGGCCACCTACGACCCGGCCGCGGCCGCTGTGCTGCTCACTGAGGCCGGCTACGGCAGCCTGGCCCTGACCTACACCGTGACCGAGGGGAACCCGGCCTCGCAGGCTTTAGGCGAGCAGCTGAAGGCTTCCCTTGAACAGGCCGGAATTACCTTAAAGCTCGAGCGGCTCGACTACGGCAGTCTTCTGCGCAAGGTCGAGCTTGGCGGCTGCCAGCTCTGGTTCATGGGCTTTGGCGTCGCCCCCACCCCCAATCCCGCGGCGCTCGTCGCGACAGACGGGGAATACAACCTATTTAATTATTCAAACGGCATGGCAGACCTTTTGCTGACTGAGATTGAGTCCGGTACCATAGAACAGCGCAAGACGGTCTGTGACAGACTGTGGCAGGAGCTCGCCGAAAATCCGCCCTTTGTCGTGCTCTATCAGGGGCGGGGGGAGGTGGCGGTCAACATCCGGGCGGCGGGCCTCGTCTTTTCGCCGCTGCGCCCCTTCACGGCCGGCATCTATCAATTGACTTGAGGGTAAAAAAGAGGTACTATTCTTTTGAGGGGCAGCGGCCCCGCACAGAATGATACACGGGGGTGCCGGTTACCATGTCCAAGTCCAAGGTCATTGAAGACCTCTCGACCATTTGGCGAAACGGGTCAACCAAGAAGAAAATTGCCTGCATCGGCAGCATCAACGCCGACATGAGCATTCGGGTCGAGCGGTTTGTCGCTCCCGGGGAGACCCTGCGGGGCAAGGGCTTCAAGATGTTCAACGGCGGAAAGGGCGCCAATCAGGCCGCCGCCGCCGGCAATCTGGCCGGAACCGTCTTCATGTTCGGCAAAATCGGCAACGACCCCTTCGCCGAGAAGCTGCGCAACGCGCTCTGCGCGCAGGGCGTCTTCTGCGACGCCGTCGCGGCCGAGAAGGACGTCTCGACCGGGGCCGCCATCATTCAGGTCGCCGACAGTGGGCAGAACGCCATCATCATCGACGCCGGTGCCAACGCCCTGGTCGACGAGGCCTATCTCGACGCCTCCAAGGCCCTCCTCTCCCTGTGCCACATCGCCCTTCTCCAGCTTGAAATCCCGATGCAGACCAATGTCTACGCCGCGAAATACTGCCGTGAGCAGGGCATGACGGTCATTTTGGACCCGGCCCCGGCAGCCCCGCTTCCGGCCGAGCTGCTCTCTAATGTCGACGTCATCACCCCCAACGAGACCGAGCTGGAGCAGCTCACCGGCATCAAACCCATAAGCTGGGACGAGCGGCTTCGCGCCTGCAAGGCGCTGTGCGACATGGGGGTGGGCATCGTCATCAACAAGGCCGGGCCCGACGGCGTCTACGTCTACCGGGAGGGGGTCATGAAGAACTACCCCACCTACGACGTTGAAGTCGTGGACACGACCGCGGCCGGGGACTCCTTCAACGGGGCCTTCGCCTATGCGATGTCCTGCGGGGTCGACTTCGAGCCGGCCATCGACTTCGCGAATCTGCTGGCCGCCGTCTCGACAACGGGATTCGGCGCCCAGTCGGCCATGCCGACAAGGCTCGGCATGGAAAAAGCCAGGGCAACGCTGCGCCGCAAAGAGGAAATACTGCCGTAACATCCGGCGTTTTCACCGCAGAGGCCCTGTTTTGGGCCTCTGTTTTATTTTGGGGCTTGCATTGCCCCGCAGTTTGGAGTATACTGCTCTTTGTTTTAGTTTGAGGATGGTGACCATGAGCGACATCGAACTTGCCCGAAATGCGCTTGCACAGGGCCACACCTGCGCCGTTGCGCGGGGCGGCCGGCTGCTTTACGCGGCCGAGGGCATCGGCGTCAAACCGCTCTTAGCGGCGCTTGACGCAAGTCCCGCCGACCTGAAGGACTCCGCAGTGGCCGACACCGTCGTCGGCAAGGCCGCCGCGGTCATTTTGGTGGTGGGCGGCGCAAAAACAGTTCACGGCGAAGTGATGAGCCGTGTCGCCGCCGATTATTTGAACACTCATGGGGTAGAATACACCTCGTCGCGGCTTGTCCCGAATATATCCAATCGGACAGGCGACGGCATCTGCCCGCTCGAACAGTCGGTGGCCGGCATCGACGACCCAAATGAGGGGCTTCTTGCCCTTCGCGAACGTATCAAAACGCTGATGGCCGCAAAGGTTGCACAAACGATTTAGCCATATTTCGGCAGGTTGACGGCTGACTTGTGGACACCTGTGGACTTGTCCACAATATCAAAAAAAATGCGAAAAATGCGTCAGAAAAAGGCTTGACAAATCAGCGTTTGGTATAGTATCCTATATAAGCACCGCCGAGCGGTGGTGCACATTGGACCTTGAAAATTAAACAGCACAAAAGAAACAAAGCCCTTGAAAATTTCGAGTTTTTAAGAGACTCTGGACAAAGAAGATTTTAGAGCCAACGAAGCAAACGTCTACTATATTTTCAAATATAATAGAGAGTTTGATCCTGGCTCAGGACGAACGCTGGCGGCGTGCCTAAC
>DATMXT010000123.1:0-6298 GCA_035561375.1 Terriglobales bacterium
GTCAGATACGGCGATATCGTCGCTTGTCGTGTCCTCATTCGTCGCGCTCAGAGCCGGTGCGGCGGGCGTCATGGTCGGCGCGTCGTTGACGGCCGTGATTGTAATGGCAAATGTACCGGTCGTGTCATTCGTTCCGTCCGACACGGAAAAATCAAAGCTGTCGGCGCCGTTTGCGTCGGCGGCCGGCGTATAGGTGATTTTGCCCGCACCGACGTCGGCCTGTGTGAAGGTGCCGTCTGTGCCAAGCGCGACGCCGTTATTTTTCAGCATACCCTTGGAAGGGGGAGTCGTCACCGTATAAGTGGCGGTGAGACCGGCGTTGACCCATGTGGACAGATGGCTGCCCGTGACGGTCGCGGGGGAAGCGTCCTCAAACAGCGTCAGCACGGTGTTTGCCGTGACGGATAGGGCTTCATAGGCATCGGTCACCGTGATGGTAAAAGATTTATCGTAGGTGGCCTCTTCCGAATCGGTTGAACGGATGCGGATGCTGTAAGAGGACTTCGACTCAAAGTCAAAGACCGCGCTCGTCTTCAGCTCACTTTCGGAGATGGAAAAGCTGGCGTTGTCGGCGTCGCCTGCACCCGATACCAGCGTATAGGTGTGGCTGTCGCCCACGTCGGCGTCAGTCGTGGAAAGACTCCCAATCACCGTGCCCGAGGCCGCGTTTTCCGCGATTTCTGCAGGGTCCAGCGTGATGTCGGTCGGGGCGGTGTTGCCGCCCGACACAGTAATCTGTACGGTGCGGTTTAACACCCTGCCGCCCCCTTGCATCTCATTGTCATCATTTACCATACATGTAAATGTATATATGCCGGCATCGGTCGCCCTAAATGTGATATTGCTGCCTCCAAAACTCATATACCAGAGATATTCAGTATCGATTGTGTCATAATCAAATTCAAGACCACCATCCTCGTACAGATGCCCCTGATGTTCGCCGTCTGTAGGCTGTGTAAAGCCCTTCGAATACATCGCGTTATCATAATATTCAGAGGAAAATAATTCCTCTGCGTGCATTGCATAGGATTCATTTACCGCAATTTCTATTTCTATGTCCGCCGCGCCTGCCGGCATTGTCAACGCCGGCATGAGGCCAAGCGCCATGGCCAGCGCCAAAAGCAGGGATAGCGGTTTTTTGTACGTGTTCCGTTTCATATGTCCTCCTCTTGTATAGGTTATAGGCCTTGCGTTTTAAACCTGTTCGATTTCTCTTTCGCCACAGCCACTGCCCATAAATCATATCTGTCGGTTACGTTTTGACAACGTTTTATTGACAAATGGAAGATTTTACAACTCAATTATATCGGATACAGGTTTTCCCTGTCAACGAAATATCTCGTAAAACATACGGCTTTTTGACAAGCTCCGCGCAGCCCGCCCTGCCGCGCAAAAACCGGCGGGAGACAATGTCTCCCGCCGGTCTTCTGTATCGAAAAATCTATGGGGTTTCCACGGTGAAAATGGCATTCCTATGCGTTGAAGACGTATTTGTCAAGCCGCTCCATGGCCTCCTTGACCTGCGAGAGGGGCGAGGCGAGGTTGATGCGGATGGCGTAGGGCCTGTGGAAGGGCCGGCCGTCCTGCCAGATGACGCCGACGGCGACGCCGGCCTGCTGCAGCTCGTCAATGGTCTTGCCGTGGGCCTTGCACCACTCCTCGCAGTCGAGGTAGAGCATATAGGTGCCCTCGGGCTTCGACAGCTTGACGCCCTTGAAGTTCTTGACGACATAGTCGTAGGCGTAGTTCACGTTGCCGGACAGCACTTCAAGCAGCTCGCCGAGCCACTCATACCCTTCGGGCTTGTAGGCGCCGACAAGCGCGTGCATGGACAGCACGTTGCAGTCGTTGTAGTGGGGCAGCGAAGACTCTTTCCTGACGCGGTCCCTGAGGTAGGAATTGTAAATGATGCTGTAGGAGCCGACAAGGCCCGCGAGGTTGAAGGTCTTGGAGGGGGCGTAAATGGCGATGGTGCGGTTTTTGGCGTCCTCCGAAACCGACTGGGTCGGGGTGTGCTTGTTGCCGTTCAAAATGAGGTCGGACCAGATTTCGTCCGAGATGACGATGCAGTCGTTGGCCTTGTAGACTTCCATCGCCTTCTCAATTTCCCACTTCTCCCACACGCGGCCGCAGGGGTTGTGGGGCGAACAGAAGACGGCGAGGTGGATTTTATTTTCCTTAAGCTTTTTGTCCATGTCGGCGTAGTCCATGCGCCAAGTGCCCTTTTCGTCCTGGACGAGCTCGCTGTGCACGATGTTGAATCCCGTGTTCTTCAGCGAATTCGTGAAGCCGATATAGGTCGGCGCGTGGATGAGGATGTTGTCGCCGGCCGACGCAAAGGCGTTTGCCGCCGCGACGACGCAGCCTAAGACGCCGTTCTGGTAGGCGATGCAGTCCTTGGTCAGGCCCTTGACGCCGTTGCGGGTCTCGTGCCACTTGATGATGGAGTCGAAATACTCGGGGGTCAGCGTGAAATAGCCGTAGGCGGGGTGGGAGGCGCGCTCGATGATGGCCTGCGGAATGGTCGGCACGGTGGCGAAGTTCATGTCGGCAACCCACATGTTGATTCTGGAAAATCCCGGCTTGACTTCAGCGTTCGGAATCGGGATCATTTCGGCCGCAATGGCGTCCTTGCCGCGCCGGTCCATGATGGTTGTGAAATCGTACTTCATACTGCACACTTCTTTCAATTTTTTTAGGGTGTTCCTGTATATGCCAACCCGCCGCCTAAAATAAGGTGAGCAGGAGGTAGTAAAGAGAGGCAAACCCGGCCACGACGGCCGCGACCGGAAGCGTTCTGGCCATGAGGCTCTGAAGGGTCGTACCGAAGAATTCGCTGGCCAGCGTCAGGCAGATGTGGATCGGCGTGAGCTGCATGGCGATATGCCCGAAGGTCATGAGCAGCATGAGCAGCGGCGCGCCGGCATTTGGCACCGTCGCAAAGGCCAGCGGCAGCACCATGACGACGATGGCGTCAACGCCGCCGACAATTGAGCCGAAGAAAAAGAGCAATGAAAAAGTCAGCCAGGCCGGGATCGGCAGGGATTCAAACGTGGCCGGCAGCCGCTCCATGACGCCGGCGGCCCCTAAGACCGACGAGAAAATGAGCACGGCATAAGTGGAGACCAGCATTTTCATGTTGACAGCCTTTTTGGCCTGCCCCGCAAGTTCTCCCAAAGAGAATTTTCCGGCGACGGCCAGCAGCGCCAGCACGACCAAGGTCGAAGTCTGCACTGAGATTTCAAGCACTAAAATCATGAAAATGAGCAGCAGGATGCTCCAAAGCCCTTTGAAGAGCCGGCCGAGCTCACGAGCCTTGTTTTCGCTCATGTCGATTCCGGTCGTTTTTGGGAGCTTGCGCAGATAAATGACATATGGCACCGCGAGCATCATGGCCACGACCGGCAGCATATAGAGCATGTACTGCGCGACCGGCACGCCCGACAGCTCGAGCGCCAGAATGACCGAGGAGTAGGTCGGCAGCCAGGTCTCGGGAATGTGGCGGTAAAAGCTCGTGATGAAGGTCTTTTCGTCCTTCGTGAGATATTCTTTGCAGTCCTCGTCAATCATGGGCGCGGCAATCAGCACAGAGCCCGGCGTCGGCAAAATCCCCATAAAAATCGGGATGACGGCAACATTGACCCGCAGGCGGTTTGAAATGCCCACCAGAGCCGACCGGGCGGTCTCAAACATTTTTCTCGAGTCCATCATGACCTGGAGCAGCGACATCATGTAGATGATGGCGATGACCCGCCAGCTCTTTGCCCGCACAAGGGCAGCTCCCAGCGTCGTGGCCGCGAGCTGCGGCGTGAAGCCGAAAAGGACGATGGTCAGCAGCGTGCAGGCGATTGCGGCAACGTAAAGCGGCTTTTTCAGCCGCAAAATGACAATCATGCAGGCGAAAACGCCTGCCAGTTTCAGCATATCCATTCTATTGTAATGCCCCCCTCTTGCTGCACTCTATCATACAGCAAGAGGGGGGCTCTCGTCAATTGACAATATGACGGTCTTTGGACTCGGCGAGACACAGCTCAAACCAGAAGGCCACGCCGCCCTCCCTGTTTTCCACGCCGTAGGCCATGTGCTGGGCCTCCATGGCGGCTTTGACAATCGAAAGGCCGATTCCGGTGCCGCCGAAAGCGCGGGCGCGGGATTTGTCCACCTTGTAAAAACTCTCCCAGATGCGGGGGATGTCCTCCTCCGGAATGGGCTCGCCCTCGTTGAAGACCGTGACCCGCAGCGCGCCGCTCTCCGTACGCTTGCAGCCGACCTCGACCACGCCGCCGTCCGGCGCGTGGTCAACGGCGTTGGATAAGTAGTTGTACAGCACCTGCTCAGTCATGCCCTCGTCGGCGTAGACCGTCTCTCCCGCGGGCCGGGAGCGCATGTCGAGCCGCCGCTTTTCGGCCTGGCCGCCCACTCTGCGCATGACCGCCTCTATGAGCGCGTCGAGCTCAAAGTCCTCAGGCTGCGGCTTCGTGGCCCCCGCCTCAATGCGGGAGACCGACAGCAAATCCCCGACGAGCCGGCCCATGTGCTTAGACTCGTCCTCGATGACGCCGCAGTAAAAAGCCCTGCTCTCGGCGTCCCCGGTCACGTTCTCCTTTAGCCCCTCGGCGTACCCCTGAATGATGGCAATGGGGGTCTTGAGCTCGTGCGAGACGTTGCGAATGAGGTTTTTGCGGGCCTCCTCGAGCTCTTTCGCGTGTGCAATTTCCTGCTTCAGCTCGCCGATGGTCTCCTCGAGGTGTTCCGACAGCTTGTTGATGCTGACGCCGAGCTCCCCGATGTCGTCGTCGGCCTCGCCCGTGTACCGGCGGGAGAAGTCGAGCCCCGCCATCCCCTCGGCGATGGAGTGGATTTCGCTGACCTTGCGGGTCAGGCTGCGGGAGAGGAAATACCCGAGCAGCGTGGCGAGCAGCAGCGCCGCAAGCCCCACCCAGAGCAGGAAAAATCCGGTGTACTCGGCCGCGCTCTCAATGACCGGCGTCGGCAGCTGGAGCAGCATGAGCCGGTCGGCGCCAAACGAGCCGAGCAGCCCCAAAAACTGCATTCCGGTCGTGCGGTCGCCGGCCGTGAACAGCACATACCCGAGCTCCGTCTTGTCCTCGGTGATGGTGAAATAGGCGTCGCTGCCGAATGCCTGGGGCACGAGTTCCGACAGCTTAAAGCGGGAGAGCCCCGCGAAGAGCAGTGGATTCCACGGCCTGTCGGAGTAGAGTAAGAGCGAATTGTAGTCGATATAGCCCGCCTCGTCGGTCGTCAGAATGCGCACGCCGCTGTCGAGCTCGACGGTCTGCAAGACGTCCTGCTCGACTGTCCCGCCCGCCCGATAGGCCTCGACGACGTAGTTGTAGGCCTCGACAAGCTGCAACTTTTTCCGGTAGACGACATAGTTGTCGTACTGGGTTGTGTATACGGCCGCGAAGAGTGCGACAAAGGCCCCGGCGACCAGCAGGATGCCGAGGAAAAACTTCTTTTGAAGGGTCAGTTTCATTTACGCCTCGAATCTGTACCCGTAACCCCGCACCGTGCGGATATAGTCGCCCCGCCGGCCAAGCTTTGCGCGCACTTTTTTAATGTGTGTGTCCACGGTGCGCAGGTCGCCGTAATAGTCGTATCCCCACACCGCGTTGAGAATCTGGTCCCGCGAGACGGCAATGTTGTAGTTGCCGGCGAGATAGACGAGCAGCTCATATTCTTTGGGGCTGAGGTCAAGCCGCACGCCGTCCATCGTGACGACTCTCGCCACCTCGTCGATGACGATGCCGCCGAAGTCCTTTGGCGCCGCGGCGTCCCGCTCCGCCGTCTTGCGCAGCAGCGCCTTGATGCGGGCGATGAGCACGACCGGCGAAAAGGGCTTGCCGACATAGTCGTCGGCCCCGAGCTCAAACCCGAAGACCTCGTCGGCCTCCTCGCTGCGCGCGGTCAGCATCAGCACCGGCAGGGCCGGCAGCTCGCCTTTGATGCGGCGCAGCACGCTCCACCCGTCGTGCACCGGCATCATGACGTCCAAAATGACGAGCGACAGGTCCTCTTTGTACTCTTCAAACCGGGCCAGCGCCTCGGCGCCGTCCGCGGCCTCCAGCACCGTGATGCCCTCCCTTTTCAGGAAATCGGACACCAGCCGGCGGATTTTCTCTTCGTCGTCTGCAATGAGTATTTTAATCACGTTTCACAATCCTTTCGCATCCGATAGGTTGAGTGTACATACATATTATGTCCTTTTGGTGAACTTAAAATGAGCATTTGCAGTATTGGATGAAATGTGCTATGATTAGCCGCGTACCGTTTTCCC
>DATMXT010000124.1:0-3075 GCA_035561375.1 Terriglobales bacterium
GGCAAAGAGTTATCCCCGGTGTCACATTGGTGACACCGGGGATAACTCTTGTCGGGCGGACACACCGGGAACCGGGAAACGTAACAGCCCGCCCCTGTGATTATGCCCTGTCAGATAAACAGGTTGACGTTTGACTCCTCCGCATCGGCCAGATAGGTCCCGACGCCGGCATAGTCGATCCCGTCGATGAGCTCTTCCTTTTTTATGCCCATCACGTCCATGCTCATGGTGCAGGCCACGATTCTGACGCCATTTTCCTGCGCCTTTTTGATGAGCTCTTCGAGGGAGGAGACATTTTTCTTCTTCATGATCCCCTTCATCATGGCCGTTCCCATCCCCAGCATATTCATCTTGGAGAGCTTGAGTTTAGAGACGCCGCGCGGCATCATGGTACCGAACATGGACTCAATAAACGTTTTGTCTACCCTTACTTTGTTGTTTTTGCGCAGGACGTTGAGCCCCCAGAAGGTGAAAAACATGGTCACCGGCCGGCCCATGGAGGCCGCTCCGTTTGCGATAATGAAGGATGCCAGAACCTTGTCGAGATCGCCGGAGAAAACGATGATCGTTTTCCCCTCGTTGTCGGCGTGGGACTGCGCGAGTTTTAAGGAGCCGCCGCCCTTCTGTACAAGGGCTACATACTCGGCTCCGCGCTTTTCATTGGAGATCAACATATTGCCGGTGCGGCGCGCCCAGGATGCAATGTCGCGCGCAAAGCCGGGGTCGGATGCGGAGACCTCGATCACTTCGCCATCCCCGAGCTCCTTCATGCCCTCAAAGACCTTCATAATGGGGCCGGGGCACTGCATACCGCTGCAGTCAAGGCGCATACGCGCCGCTACCTGGGGCGCCGCCAGATTGCCGCCGTCATCGACCGGGGATGCGGTCATAGAGGTCACCTCGCTTTCTTTATAGTGGATGGACTGGTAAAATCTTGTGCCGCCGGGATAGACCTTGACATTTTGAAAGCCATGCTCCATGAGGATGCGGGCAGCGTTGTAGGAACGGACTCCGATGGCGCAAAACGTGACGATCTGGCTGTCGCGGTCAAGCTCCTCAAGGCGCTGCCGGAGCTGCCCAAGGGGGATGTGCTTGTAGTTCGGCAGCGCGTAGGCCTCGATCTCAGCGGCCTCGCGCACGTCCAGCGCGACAATATCCTGCGCCGTCAAGTCGACCTCCCACGGCGCGAAAACGACCCTGCCCGACAAAATGTTTTCAGCGACAAACCCCGCCATATTGACCGGGTCCTTTGCCGATGAGTACGGGGGCGCGTATGCCAGCTCCAAATTCTTAAGATCACGCACGGTCCCGCCGAGCCGTATCGCCACGGCGATCGTGTCAATACGCTTGTCGACAGAGCCTCCGCCCACGATCTGCGCGCCGTAAATCTTTTTACCATCCATTGAGAAGATCAGCTTGATATTCATCGAGACCGCGCCGGGGTAGTAGGCCGCGTGGGAGTTCTGTGAGATGATGAGCGTCTCATAATCTCTGCCTTTGACGAGGCCGTTTTTCACAAGCGTTTTTTCGTTCTGGCCCGTCGAGGCCGCCGTCAAATCAAACACTTTGGCCACGGATGTGCCCTGCGTTCCGCCGTATGTCTCATTCCCACCCGCGATGTTGTCCGCCGCGATACGCCCCTGCTTATTGGCGGGCCCGGCGAGCGGGATCATGGTACGGCGCTTGTCAATCAAGTCCTCGACCTCGACCACATCGCCGACGGCGTAAATATCAGGGTCGGACGTCCGCATCTCGCTGCTGACAACGACGCCGCCGCGCGCGTTGACCTCCAGCCCCGCCGCCTTTGCAAGCTCGCCGTTCGGGCGCACGCCGATCGACAGGATAACGAGATCGGCCCGGAGGGCCGCGCCGCTTTTCAAGGTGACGGTCACACATTCAGTTTCGTCCTCAAAGGAGGCGACGCCGTCTGAGAGATGCAGCCCAATGCCCTGCTGTGCCAGTTGCTCGTGAATAAGCTGCGCCATTTCGAAATCGAGCGGAGCCATGACCTGATCCAGCGCCTCCACAATCGTGACGTTCAGACCGGCATGGCGCAGGTTTTCGGCCATCTCCAGCCCGATGAACCCGCCGCCGACAACAACGGCGCTTTTCGCATTGTTGTCTTTTATGTAACTGCGTATGCGGTCGGTATCCGGCACCGTCCAAAGCGTCATGACGCGCTTGGAGTCGATTCCTGGGATCGGGGGCTTGACGGGCGACGAACCGGTGGCTAATACCAGAGTATCATAGCGCTGCGTATACAGCTCGCCCGTGTCCGTCTTTTTGACCGTGACGGTCTTTGCCGTCCGGTCGATGGCGATGACCTCTTGCTGGATGCGGACATCGGTATGGTACTTGGCGTGCATTGCCTCCGGGGTGACCAGCAGCAGAGCGTTTCTCTGCTTGATGATATCCCCCACATGATACGGCAGACCGCAATTGGCGTAGGAGATATATTCGCCGCGCTCGAACAGAATGATTTCCGCGGTCTCATCCAGACGGCGAAGGCGCGCCGCACAGCTTGCACCTCCCGCGACTCCTCCGACAATCAATACTTTTTTACCCATCATGAAAACCTCCTGTCATTGTTTGTGGATCGCGCTTTTGGGCCGGGCCCATTGGGCAGATACTTTTTCCCTCATCAGCCACCCGGATGAAAATGCGCCCCCATTCAGATTGCCCTTCAAGACAGGGGGCAATCGCCGGCACGCACCGTTTTGTAGTGTCTATCCGCCGTCGTCACAGTAATGCTTTTTGAGCAGGGCAATGATTTCGCACACCCGGTCGTCGGTAATAAAATACGTAACGCTCTGCCCCGCCTTCGAGTTGCCAAGTATCCCGTGCGCCTTCAAGAGGGCAAGGTGCTGCGACAGGGCGGATTGTGTGATACCATTGATCTTCTCGCCAAGACTGCTCACCGTCTTCGGCTCCTTTATGAGCTCACAGAGGATAAGCAGCCGATACTCATTGGCAAGGACCTTGAGAAGTTCGGCAATTTGCTTGGCTTTGTACTCCATCTTCACCGTACATCGTCCTTTCTTTATACGTTGCCCGCCAGGCACTGTAATTTATAAG
>DATMXT010000125.1:0-3790 GCA_035561375.1 Terriglobales bacterium
CGCAAAGACCGGCTGCTCCGTGACGTCCGGGATGTTGCGCATGGTGTTTTTCGCAATTCGCTCGCAGTGGCACATTTTGCCGAAGACCCGCCCGTCGGGGCTTGTGATACCCTCAATGGCGCAGACGGAGCTGTTGGGCGCAAAGTCGATGTCCATCGAGGGGTTTCCGTCAAGGTCGACATACTGGGTCGCAATCTGGCCCGCCGCCTCGAGCCGGGTCAAAAGCTCCGGCGTCGCCACAAGCCGCCCCTCGCCGTGGGAGATCGGAATGGCGTAAATCTCATCGACCTTGCAGGCCGACAGCCACGGCGACATGACCGAGGTGACCCTCGTGCGCACCATCTTGCTCTCGTGGCGGCCGATGGCGTTGCTCGTCAAGGTGGCCGACTCCTCGGTCATGACCCCGATTTCGCCAAAGGGCAGCAGCCCCGTCTTGATGAGGGCCTGAAAGCCGTTGCAGATGCCGATCATGAGGCCGTCGCGGGACCGCAGCAGCTCGTGGACCGCGTCGCGGACCTTGGGATTGCGGAAGACCGCCGCCATGAACTTGCCCGAGCCGTCCGGCTCGTCGCCGGCCGAAAAGCCGCCGGGGACGGCGATGATCTGGCTCTTTTTGATTTTGGCCTCAAGCTCGGCCACCGAGTCTGCAAGGGCGGCAGGCGTCTGGTTTCTAAGCACGAAAATCTCGGCCAGAGCGCCCGCCTGCTCGAATTTCAAAGCCGTGTCGTACTCGGAGTTGGTGCCGGGGAAGGCCGTGACCAGCACCCGCGGCTTTGCGAGCTTAACAGCCGGGGCCGCCGCGCTGCGCTTCGTGTAGACAAAGCGGGGCGGGGCCGGCAGGCCGGCCGGCACGTTGCGGCTCGGGAAGACGTCGTCGAGCGGCGCCGACCAGATGGCCCGAAGCTCGTCGAGCGACAGCTTCTGGCCTCCGACCGTGACGGCGCCGTCCGCCGTGACGCGTCCGACATACTCGCCGCCGCAGGGGGATTCGCCCCTTGTCGCGATGAGGATGCCGCCCATGATGTGGGCGAAAATGTCGCAATTTTTCTCAAAGGCGCTGTCAAAGGCAAAGCCGAGTCCGCTTCCGAAGGCCATTTTACAGACGCCCTCGGCCACGCCGCCCGCCGTGACCGCCCATGCGCAGGTGATGGCCTTGCGGTTTTCGGCGACGGCGTCCAAAATCTCACGCAGCTTTGCAAAGTCGGGCAGCCCGTCTTCCCCCACGGGCGGGCGCAGCAGATAGAGCCTGTCCCCCGCCGCCTTGAACTCGGGCGAAATGACCTCGTCCGCCGGCGCCGTGCAGACGGCAAAGGAGATGAGGGTCGGCGGCACGTCTAACTTTTCAAAGGTGCCCGACATGCTGTCCTTGCCGCCGATGGCGGCGACCTCCAGCCCCATCTGGGCGGCAAGGCCGCCGAGTAAGGCCGCAAAGGGCTTGCCAAACCGGGAAGCATCCCCGCCGATCTTGCCAAAGTACTCCTGGAGACTGAGGGCCGCGCCCTTGCGGGCGCCGCCCGTCGCCACGAGCTTGCACATCGACTCGACGACAGCCCAGGCGGAGCCGATAAACTGGTTTTTCTCGGAAATGTAGGGGTTGAATCCATAGGACATCAGGGAGGCCGTCAGGCAGTTTCCGCCGTCCGAGGGCAGCATGGCGGCCATCGCCTGAATGGGGGTCAGCTGATGTTTTCCGCCCTGCGGCGCGAGCACGGTCACGGCGCCGACCGAGCTGTCAAACCGCTCCAAAAGCCCCCTGCGGGAGCAGATGTTGAGGTCGGAGAGCAGTGCCCTCAGCTTTTCGGCCGGACTTCCCTGCGGCAGCGGGATGCCGCCCGGCAGCGGCAGCATCTTTTCGACTTTGACGGCGGCGTATTTCGGCGCGCCGTTGGTGTTCAAAAACTCGCGTGAAATGTCGACAATGGTGTCCCCGCCAAAGCGCATGACAAGCCGCGGGCTCTCGGTGACCGCCGCGACGACGGTCGCCTCAAGGTTTTCGGCCGCCGCCATCTCCATAAACTTTGCGGCGTCCCCCGCCGCCACGACGACCGCCATGCGCTCCTGCGACTCGCTGACCGCGAGCTCGGTGCCTGAGAGCCCCTCGTACTTCTTTGGCACGGCGTCGAGGTCGATGTCGAGCCCGTCGCACAGCTCGCCGATGGCGACCGACACGCCGCCGGCCCCGAAGTCGTTGCACCGCTTGATGAGCCGCGTGCACGCCCCGTTTCTGAAGAGCCGCTGAATTTTGCGCTCCTCGGGGGCGTTGCCCTTTTGCACCTCGGCGCCGCAGGCCGACAGTGACGCCACGGTGTGGGATTTGGAGGAGCCGGTCGCCCCGCCGCAGCCGTCGCGGCCGGTGCGCCCGCCGAGCAGGATGACGACGTCGCCGGGCTGGGGCTGCGCCCGCCGGACGTTTTCGGCCGGGGCCGCCGCGATGACGGCGCCGACCTCCATGCGCTTGGCGACATAGCCGGAGTGATAAATCTCGTCGACCAGCCCCGTCGTCAGCCCGATCTGGTTGCCGTAGGAGCTGTATCCGGCGCAGGCCGTCTGGGTCAGCTTCTTTTGCGGCAGCTTGCCGGGCAGCGTCTTCTCGGCCGGCGTGTGGGGGTCGCCCGCCCCCGTCACCCGCATGGCCTGATAGGCGTAGGCCCGCCCCGACAAGGGGTCGCGAATGCACCCGCCGAGACAGGTGGCGGCGCCGCCGAAGGGCTCTATCTCGGTCGGGTGGTTGTGGGTCTCATTTTTAAACAGCACAAGGTAGTCGCGCGCCCCCTCCGGGAACTGCGCCTTGACCTTAATGGAGCAGGCGTTTACCTCCTCCGACTCGTCGAGGAAATCGAGCTTGCCGGCCTTTTTCAGGGCCTTTGCCCCCGCGGTGGCAATGTTCATGAGGGAGACGGGCTTGTCCCCGTTTATTTTTAGATATTCTTTAAAAGCGCGGCCGATAGCCTCGTCCTCAATTTCCACCCTTGTCAGCCTTGTGTGGAAAGTCGTGTGGCGGCAGTGGTCCGACCAGTAGGTATCGATGACCTTGAGCTCGGTCTCGGTGGGCTCGCGCCCCTCCGCGGCAAAGTAGTCCCGCACGCTGCGAAGGTCATCCCTGTCCATCGCGAGCCCCCGCGCCTCTATCATGTCGGCAATGCCGGCCTCGTCCATGGCGGTAAAGCCCGCAAGCACCGGCACCTTTCCGGGGTGGGGCATGTCCATCGCGAGGGTTTTGGGCCCCAAGACAGGGCACTCGCGGCTTTCGACCGGGTTGATGAGGAATTTCCGGATGCGCTCCATGTCGCCGTCCGAAATGTCCCCTTCAAAAAGATAGACCCGGGCCGTAGCCACGGCCGGCCGCTCTCCCATTGTCATCAGCTGGATGCACTGGGCCGCGGAATCGGCGCGCTGGTCATACTGTCCGGGCAGATACTGGGTTGCGAGAATGCGGTGGGGGCCTTCTGGGGCCGGCAGGGTCTTGTAGACATCGTCGACGGGCGGTTCGCTGAAAATGGTCGGAATCGCGCCTAAAAAGTCCTCCTCCGAAATGCCCTCCACATCGTACCGGTTAAAAATGCTGACCCTTTGCACTGCACGAAGTCCGAGAAACCCGACAAGCTCCGAAAAAAGCCCGCGGGCCTCCACGTCAAACCCGGGCTTTCGCCCCGTGTAGACCGAGATTACGGACATGGTCGCCCTCCTTACTCATATTGCCTGACTGCCTCTCAATTGTAACAGTTTTGGCACAATAATACAACAATGCCCTTGCAGTTTTGTGAAAATCATTTATAATAGTGTTATTGAC
>DATMXT010000126.1:0-10289 GCA_035561375.1 Terriglobales bacterium
GGCCGGCACTGAGCATGAAGAGGGCCGGCCCCGACATCGTGGCGCCGAGTTGCGCGTATACGCTGTCGAAAATCGGCAGCACCTTGACGACAAAGAGCGCAGTCACCATGAGGATGACGGCGAGCAGCACCAGGGGGTAGAGCACCGCGCCCCGTATGGCGCGGGCCATGCGCTGCTGCCGGTCATAGTAGGCCGACAGCGAGACCAGCACCTCGTCGAGCTTGCCGGTGCGCTCGCCGGCCTCGACCATGTCGGTCATATAGGCGGGGAAGAGGCCGGTCTCCCGCAGGGTCTCAAAGAGGGTTTTGCCCCGCTCCAGCGCGTCGTAAGCCCCTGAGAGGGCCGTGCGAAGCCGGGTGTCCGGCTCGTTTTGCGCAAAGAGCAAAACGCCCTCGGACAAGGGAATGCCCGAGGCCGCCGCAAGGTGCAGCGACAGGCAAAAAGACGATATGTAGGTCATGGGCAGCGTTTTCAAGGCTGACCTCCTCAACAAGGGCGATGATTTTTGGGGTTCGCATGTGTTTTTGTAAATTACTGTACTATTATATGGTATTTTGCGGCCCACTTCAAGGGGTCTTGCGCGGCCGTGGCGTCGGGGGATAAATATTGCGGCCCCGAAGCGCGCTTCGGGGCCGCGAATGGACTCGTAATGCCGGAATTTACAGCATGCGCTCCATCATGATGATGTTGGAAGGCGACATGACAAAGCCGCGGGCAGTCAGCGCCGCCGCCCGCTTTTCGTCGTCCTTGTCAATCATGGTCACGACTTTGGGCACGCCCTGCTCTTTGCCCTTCGCAATGGCGAAGGAGATGCAGCCGTCGAGATTCCCGCCCATGAGGCCAAAGTGCAGCGCCGAATGGTGCAGATATCTCGAGCCGCAGACCATGGCCGAACCGCCCCCCGCATAGACCTTGCCCTCTTTGGCGAGGGCGGCCGTCGTCGCGGGATTTGCGGCGTAAAAGGTCCTGTTGGCGATGTAGTAGCCCTTGTAGTCGAGCACATAGGGCAGCAGCGCGGCGTCGGCTTCGTCCGGGTCTGTGAGCTGCGCAAAGGCGGGGGCGGCGGGCGCTGCGACATCCGCAAGGGGCAGCGAGTATTCGCGGGCGTGCATGGCGATGTCGAGCTTGTTGCGGTAGCCGAGCTTTTTGGAGCCCTCATTTTCAAACGTGGTGTACATGCGCACGGCGATGAGCTCGAGCTTTTTGGCGATGGCCATGCGGCGCTCCCACAGGGCGGCGCCGACCCCCATTTTCTGCATGGCGGGGTCGACCCGGGCCGTCTCGAACCAGGCCGAAAAGTCGGGCTGCACCGTGATGCGTCCAAAGCCGGCGGGGACGCCGTCCACCTCCACGACGACGAGCTCGCCGTTTGAGGTGTCGAAAAAGAGGTCTTCGACGCCGGCCAGATACTGAAGGGACGGCATGGCCGCCTTTTCAATTTGGAGTAGCCGCGGCATGTCCTCTCTGCGCGCGGGTCTCGCTATGATATTTGGGTCTGCCATATTGCGTGCCTCCGTCTATTTATATTTTCCATTATAAATTTGTCAACAGACCGGGGTGGAGTAAATCCCCGGCTCGTCGCTCCTGAAGTAGCCGGCGAGGTCCCATGCCGAGAACATGCCCTTGTCGGTGGCGACGCCCGACACGAGGTGGGGCGGCGTGATGTCAAAGGCCGGATACCAGCCCTTGACCCCCTCCATCGTCGTGCGGGTGCCGAGGGCATCCATGACTAAGAGCGGGTCGCGCTCCTCGATTTTGACGTCCGTTGCGGTCAGGTGCTTTTTGTCGGGGGCGCCGGTCACAAAATACGGGACGCCGAAATAGTTGGCGCAGAGCGCAATCTGGAAAGTGCCGACCTTGTTGATGATGTGGCCGTCCATGCAGATGGCATCGGCCGCCGAAGTGAAGACGTCAATGCCCTTTTTCATCATGGTAAAGCCTGGCATGTTGTCGGTGATGACCGTGACGTCAAACCCCTGGTCGCAGGCGACCGAGGCGGTCAGCCGCGCCCCCTGGAAATAGGGGCGGGTCTCGGGGCAGAAAATTTTCAGGTCATACCCTCTCTGCGCCACCTCCCGCAAAAAGCAGCCCACCACCGTCTCGCCGAAGCACTGGGTCATGACAGAGCCCTTCTTGGGGAAGTGGTCTACAAGTACGCAGGCGGTTTTGGCCATGCGGGCGTAGCGGAACTCCATCATGCCAAAGGCGAACTGGAAGACGGCCAAATCGACCGGCCGGCCCTCCTCTTTGGCCTGCATCGCGGCCCGCAGGCAGTCGGAAGTGATGGCCTCCATGCGGGCGACGGTGGTCGGCCGCGCGTGGGAGAGGGTGTGGGCGGCCTTTTCCATATAGTCCGCGAAGTCGGCGCGGTCCTTTGCTTCGTGAGCGGCCAGCGCCATGCCCATGGCGGCGGCGTAGTAGGGGCCCGCCGACTGGGTCACCATGTCGGCAATGGCCCTCGCCACCTCGGTGTGGCTGCGGCAGGTCACAAATTCGGTTCGAATCGGGTAAATGCGGCGGTCGAGAATGCGCACGGCGCCCCCCTCATACCATGCGACGTTTTCATAGCGCAGCATGAAGGCAAGCCCGTCGTCGGCTCGTTTTGTCATACGGCTCACTCCTTTGCAGTCAATGCCATAAACGGTAAGCGTCCACCGTATGCGCGGGACTTGCGCATACGATTTAAGAGAAAATCAGACGTGCCAAAGCCGCATGTGCGTTCACCCGCAAGGGTGAAAATCGCACGCGGAATTTAATCAGGTATGACAGCCGGTGGCTGTCATACCCCATTATACAACACGGCAAAAGGTAAAGCAATTGCTTTACCGCCCTCTATCGTGTATAATATATCAAAACAATCCGCGAGCGGGCGGCTTGCGAATTGGTCTTGTGCTACGGAGGCGGTCGTATGAGCAAAATATTAATCATTGAAGATGAACACGCCATTGCCGATATTGTCGATTTCAACCTCAAAAAGGAGGGCTTTGAGACGGCTGTCGCATACGACGGGGGGGAGGGGCTCGACCTCTGCCTGAATGGGGACTACGACCTCATTTTGCTCGACGTCATGCTGCCGGTCATGGACGGCTGGGAAGTGCTGCGCATTTTGCGCGAGAAGAAAGGCACGCCGGTCATCATGCTGACCGCCCGCGAGGAGGAGCTCGACAAAATCCACGGGCTGGAGCTCGGGGCCGACGACTATATCACAAAGCCCTTTTCCATGAACGAGCTCAAGGCCCGCATCAAGGCCAACATCCGCCGCGCGAAGGAGTACGCGCAGGGGGTCGAGGACAAGCCCTCCGAGGACCTTGTAAAGGTGCGCAGCATTACAGTCGACTTCGACCGCATGGTCGTCGTGCGGGACGGCACCGACGTTGAGCTCTCGGGGCGCGAGTTTACGCTGCTGACGCTGCTGTGCAAAAACCGCGGCAAGGTCTTTTCCCGCGAAGAGCTGCTTGAACAGGTCTGGGAGTACGAGGGCTTTTTGGGGGATTTACGGGTCGTCGACGTCATGGTGCGGCGGATTCGGGAGAAAATTGAGCGGGACCCCTCCGACCCCGACATCATCCGCACCCGCCGCGGGGCCGGCTACTATATGGAGATTTAATGCATGAAGAGCAGTCTCCAGATTAAAATGGTGCTCATCATGGTGCTGCTGGCCGTCTCGGTCATGCTGGTTGTCGGCACCATGCTGGTCAACAACGTCATCTCCTTCTACAACGACGACTTCCTGCGCCAGGTCGAGACGTTTTTTGACGCCGACATGACGGCGTCGCTTGAGACCGCGGCCGGGACGGGGGTCGACGCCCTCTACGACCGCATGAGCCTCTATGCCTCGCAGATTGGCATTGACACATATCGAAACTTCTATATTTTAAGCCCCGACGGCAAGCTGCTCGCCGGCTCTAACGAGGAGCTGGGCGGCGCCCTCGATATGACTCCGAACCTCATGGCGGGGCTCTCGGGGCGGGTGGGCGAGCGCCTCAACGTCGCCGCCCGCTACATGGACTACGCCGTGCCGGTGGCGGACTACGTCATTTACATCAAGGACACCAAAGACGAGGTGCGCGACCTCACCTGGGAGATCGTGCTCATCATCATCGAGACCATGCTGGTCACCCTCATCATCGCCATTCTGCTCTCCTTCCTCTTGGCGAGGACCATCACAAACCCGATTGAGAAGCTGACGGGGGGCGCCGTGAAAATTGCCGCCGGCGACTTCTCGGAGCCCTTGCCGGTCTTCTCGGCCGACGAAATCGGCACCCTGACCGTCACATTCAACGCCATGGCCGAAGTGCTCAAAAAGACGCTGGACGACGTGGAGGGGGAGCGCAACAAGTTCAAGACCATCTTCCTCTACCTCACCGACGGCGTGGCCGTATTCGACGCTTCGGGCACCCTCATTCACATCAACCGCGCCGCCTTCGACATGCTGGGCGGCCACTGGGATGAAAATGTCAGCCGTTTTGAGGACGTCTTTCCGAGCGAGGTCGTGGGCTTTGCGCCGGCCGAGCTCAAGGAGGGCGGCGACGCCGCTCCGGTGCGGGACATCACATCGGGCGAGCGGCGGCTCAAGGCCTATTTCGCCCCCTTTGAACTGCCGCAGCAGTCGGACAGCATGAGCGAGGGGCTCATTGCGGTGCTCCACGACGTCACGGAGCAGGAGAGGCTCAACAGCTCCCGCCGGGAGTTCATCGCAAACGTCTCCCACGAGCTGCGCACCCCTTTGACCAACATCAAGAGCTATACCGAGACCGTGCTCGATTCGCCGGAGCTTGAGGCGCTGACAAGACAATCGTTCTTACAGGTCGTCCTCAATGAGAGCGACCGCATGATTCGCATTGTCAAGGACCTGCTCACGCTCTCGCGGCTTGACAGCGACAAGCTCGACCTGCGCCCCCGCCCCTTCGACGCAGCCGCCATGTTGCAGCGGGTGCACAACGCCATGCGGATTGACGCCGAAAACCACAGGCACACCCTCACGCTCGAAATGGGGGAGCTCGGCGAGGTGTCGGGGGATGTGGAGCGCATTGAGCAGGTCGTCGTCAACATCGTCTCAAACTCGGTCAAGTACACGCCGGACGGCGGGCGCATTGCCATTGAGGCGAGCCGAGACGACAAGGAGCTTCTCATCGCCGTCACCGACAACGGAATGGGCATTTCGGAAAGGGACCAGCGCCGCATTTTTGAGCGGTTTTATCGGGTGGACAAGGCCCGCAGCCGCGAAAAGGGCGGCACAGGCCTTGGACTTGCCATTGCCAAAGAGATCGTCGAGGCTTCGGGCGGCAGCATTGCACTAACGAGCAAGCTCGGCGAGTTCACACGCGTTGAAGTTCGGCTTCCCGTATGATGAAGAGCGTTTATGAACGGTTAAAAAGCATACTGCTCCTTCTTCTCGTCTGCGCTACGATTGTCATGTCGATGCAGGCCCTCATTTTCGAGCGCCTTTACCCCTATAACACCGGCGTCTTCTCCTCGCTGCGCAGCCTCTATGACGACCTGCGCAAGACGGCCGGCACCGCGCAGGAGCGGAGCGTCGCCGAGCGGGACCTCTGGGCCTCCTCCGTCACGCTGCTGCAGGCCGCGGGGGACGAGACCCTCTACTTCAGCGGTCAGACGGCTGCAAATCAGATTTCGGCCGTCACCGAAATTGCGGCCGAGGTCATTTCTACAGGCACAAGGTCGTCGCAGGAGGGGGACTTTGCGGCCCTTTTGCAGGACGGCGGTCTGCTGCTCGACCTCGGCCGCGAGCTGACGGTGGGCATATTTAAAAACCTCTGCGGGGAGGCCGGCGCCGAGGGGGACCCGGTTCGCCGCATTGTGCTGACGGCGGATGCCGGCGGGTGCAGCCTGTCTTTTGAAAGCGAAAATCAGATCATCGCCTACTTCTCCGCGTCGGTCTCCGAGAGTGACTTGGCGGGGGCGGCCGACGCCATCAGCCGTTCGGGGCTGACGGTGCCGGTGCTGGTGGAGGGCCGCGGGCTTTTGGTCGGCGGCGCGCCCGGAAGTCTCTCGGCAAAGCCCGGAGAGACAAAACTGCTGCGCACATCGGCCGCAAACCCGATGTTCGACACGGAGGGGGCGGTGCAGGTCTCAGCCCTGCAGAGCGCCTTGGCCGCCTTTAATTACAGCGTATCGACTTTGCGGCGCGACGTGGAGGAGGACGGAACCCTCGTCTATGTCGAAAACTACAGCTACATCCGCATTTCGCCCGGCGGAATTCTTCTCTACAGCGCCGCTGAGCCGCGCCGCGGGCTGCCGCTGTCCAAATGGATGCCGGCCCCCTCGGAGGAGGGATACACGGCCTACGAGGTCATCAAGGCCGGCTACGCTTTGCTCGACGCCTTCCAGCCCGCCATGACGGGGTCGCCCGGCGGCGGACTTCGCTATGCCGGCGGGGTCTGGGACGAGGCTGAAGGCGAGCTCGTCCTCTGCTACGACTATGTCATTGCGGGCATTCCGGTGCGGTTTGCGGACGGGGAGCACGCGGTGACGCTGGCCTACTCCGGCGGTTATTTCGTCGGGGCTAAAATCCGTTTTCGCACATACGGCATCGCACAGGAGCCCTATTATCCCGCTTCGGTCATCAAAATGGTCGAGCTTGCCGAAATTTCGGCGGGCGAGCGTGCGACCGGCTTTGAGCTCGTCTACAGCGACGGTGGCGACGGCGTGCTGCTGCCCCGGTATGAACTGACGGTGGACTATGGAATGGAGTAGAACAAAGAGCATTTTAATCGCGCTGCTGCTCGTCATCGACGTGTTCCTCTACTACAACCTCGAGCGCACGAAAGCGCAAAAGCTCGACCTGCCGGAGGAGTATGTGACGGACGCCGTGGCGGCGCTCGAGGAGCGCGGGGTGACGGTCGAGGCGGGCGCGATGCCCTGGCGCCGCATTGCGCTGCCGGTGGCCGAAATGGACTCGAGGGAGCTCCTGTATCCGCTGGCCCGCGCCGCGCTCGGGGATGAGGCGCTGCAGCCTGAAATCGGGGAAGAGGGCATTCGGTTTACGAACGGCAACGGCACTTTTGTCCTGATCACCGACACCGACTTCACGTTTTCGCCGGCCGGCGACAAGCCGGACTTCGGTGAAATTTTAAAAAAGGCCGGATACGCGAAAAAGAGCTATGTCGTGGACGCGGCCGGCGGTGTGCGAATTCTCATTGGCGGCGTCAAAGTCGAGGGCTGCGGCGTCACGTTTGAGGACGGCGTCTTCTCCGGCACCCTCATTGAGCCGCAGGCGGCCGTGCTGCGGTCTGTCGGGCTCATCGACCCTGTCAACGCGCTGCTGAGCTTCGCCGACTACGCAAAAAAGGCAAATCTTGGGGCCCAGACCGTGTCTGCGGTCGAAAGCGTCTACGCGCTTGAACAGGAGGGGCTCTTCAAAGTGCTTACAGCCGAGCCGGCATATAAAATTACGTCGAACGGCGTGGCCTACCTTGTCGCGGCCGTCTCCGGCGAGGTAAAAATTTATGTCAACTGATTGCGAAAAGCTCTTTTATTTGAGGACATATCGTGGTATACTCTCTATTAATGACATGAACGACATGACAGGGCTGTGACAGGCCTGTTAAAAATAACCGGATTGCCGGGCTTGATGGAGAAAACAAAATTGGAAAAATATGTGATGACCGGCGGAAAACCGCTCACCGGCACCATCCCCGTCAGCGGAGCCAAAAATGCGGCGCTCGCCATTCTCCCGGGCACATTGCTCTGCAAGGGCATCTGCCGGATTGAAAACGTCCCTCAAATCAGCGACGTCACCACAATGATTCGCATTCTCGCCTCCATGGGCGTGGGCGTAAAGGCAATCAACGCCTCCACCGTTGAGCTTGACGCGCGATTTGTCAAAAATTTGCCGACACCTTACGAGATGGTGCGCAAGCTGCGCGCCTCCTATTATTTGATTGGAACGCTGCTCGGGCGCTTCGGCTGCGCGGAAGTTGCGCTGCCGGGCGGCTGCGACATCGGCGTGCGCCCCATCGACCAGCACATCAAAGGGTTTGAGGCGCTGGGCGCCACCGTCACGACCGAGCCCGGCGGCACGGTGCGGGCCGTGGCCGAGGGGGGGCTTGACGGGGCGTCCATCTATCTCGACGTCATTTCGGTCGGCGCCACCATGAACATCATGTTGGCCTCGGCCACCGCCCGCGGCATGACCGTCATTGAAAACGCCGCGAGAGAGCCCCACATCGTCGACCTCGCCAACTTCCTCAACACGATGGGGGCCGACATTTCGGGCGCCGGCACCGACATCATCAAAATCCGCGGCGTCGACAGGCTGCACGACTGCACCTACTCCATCATTCCGGACCAGATTGAGGCCGGCACCTATCTCGCGCTCGGCGCCGCCGCCGGCGGCTGCCTGCGGGTGACCGGCGTCATCCCCAAGCACCTTGAGTCCATCACGGCAAAGCTCGAGGAGATGGGGACCAGAATCACCGAGGGCGACGACTGGGTCGAGGTCTCGCGGAGCCCCTCCTCGCCCCTCACGAAGAGCAACATCAAAACCCAGCCCTACCCCGGGTTTCCGACCGATATGCAGCCCCAGTTTGCCGTGCTGATGTCAATGGCCGAGGGCACGAGCATTCTGACCGAGGGGGTCTGGGAAAACCGCTTCAAGTATATTGACGAGCTGCGGCGCATGGGGGCTTCGGTCACGGTCGACGGCAGGGTCGCCGTCTTTGAGGGCGGCGATAAGCTGTCGGGCGCGCCGGTGCGGGCAAGCGACCTCAGGGCCGGCGCGGCACTCGTCGTGGCGGGGGCCGCCGCCGAGGGTGTGACCGAAATTGAGGAGATCCGCTACATTGAGCGGGGATATGAGGGCCTCGAAGACAAGCTGCGGGCAGTCGGCGCCGACATTCGGAAAGTGACGGTCCCCGACGCGCAGGCCATGGACAAGGCAAATTAGTTTCGAGAAAGTCTTTTACGGACTTTGCGCGAACTTTGGTTTAATTGACAATTGGCCGCCGGAAAACCGGCGGCCAATTTTAGGGGAGAATACGTTTGAGATTTTGCACACTCGCTTCGGGCAGCTCCGGCAACTCGGTCTACATAGAGCAGGGCGACACGAGGCTGCTCATTGACGCCGGAATCAGCCTCAGAGCTATTGAGACGGCGCTGAGACGGCTTGGCACCTGCGCCAAGCTCCTCACAGGGGTGCTTGTCACCCATGAGCACTCCGACCACACCAAAGGGCTCTATCAGCTCGCCATGCGCACCGGCGTGCCGATTTACGGCGGCCGCGACACGGTGCGGGCGGTGCTCTGCGCCATGCCGGACATGATGCCCGACCGCTTCACGGTCTTTGCCGCGGGGCCGGGGCCCTACCGCATCGGGGAGTTCACGGTCACGGCCTTCCCGACCTCCCACGACGTGCCCTGTCTCGGGTATCGCGTCGAGGGGGAGGCGACGGTGGCCGTTGCGACCGACCTCGGCCGCATGGACGAGGTCGTCTATGCGGGGCTTGCGGGCGCCGATTTTGTCGTCCTCGAGTGCAACCACGACGTCGAAATGCTGCGGTGCGGCAGCTACCCCCCCTACCTCAAGCGCAGGATTTTGTCCGAAGAGGGGCATCTCTCAAACGAGTGCTGTGCCGCGGCCGTCTGCCGGCTGGTCGAGACCGGGTGCCGCCATTTTGTGCTCGGTCACCTCTCCGAGAGCAACAACCACCCCCGGCTTGCGCTGGAGGCGGTCTGCGGGAATCTGCTCGATAAGGGGGTTCGCCCGGGCCAGGTGACGGTCGACGTCGCGCCGAGATATGAGATGAGCAGGGTGTTTGAGCTGTGAATGTGCATATTTATGCAGTCGGAAAACTGAGCGAACCCTGGTGGAGGGAGGCCGCGGCGGAGTACGTCAAACGGTGCGGCCGGTGGTGCAAGCTGACGGTCACGGAGCTGCCTGAGAGTCGGCTGCCAAAGTCCCCCTCGGCCGGCGACACCCAGCGCGCCGTCTCGGAGGAGGGGTCCGCCATGCTTGCGAAGCTGCCGGCAAAGGCGTTTGTGGTCGGATTGTTTATTGAGGGAAGACAGATGTCGTCGGAGCAGCTCGCGGGGGCTTTGGACGCCGCCATGACCGCCGGAAAAAGCGACCTCGTCTTTCTGGTCGGAGGCTCGCACGGAATGTCGAAAGAAGTCGAAAACGCTTGCGACCTGACCTTGTCCTTCTCGAAAATGACCTTCCCGCACCAGCTGGCGAGGGTCATGCTCTGCGAGCAGATTTACAGAGCGTTTACAATTCTTAACGGTCAGGAGTACCACAAGTGAAAGTTTGTACAAATCTTACAATAAATA
>DATMXT010000127.1:0-8218 GCA_035561375.1 Terriglobales bacterium
GGGGGACCTATGTCGCCTTTGCGGGCGAGGGGGCGCCGGCCGAGGGGGCCGAGGGCGGCATTGACCTCGCCATGATCAACCCCTTTGACTGTCCCGACGTCATCCGCGAGACCATTCGGGCTGTCGCCGCCAAGGGCGACTTCCTGATGGACTACGGCTACCCGCTCGGCTCCCCCCGCCAGCGGGAGGCCGGCCGCATGTGGATGGGCACGCCGGACGAGGTGGTCATCGTGTCGGGCGGCCAGAACGGCATGGCCATCGCCCTCTCCTCACTGCTGCGGCCGGGGGCGAGGGTCGCGGCCGACGAGTTCACCTATCCGAGCTTTCTCGACCTTGCGGCGTCATTGGGGCTTTCGGTCGTGCCGATTCCGTCCGACGAGGAGGGCATGCTGCCGGATGCTTTGCGGGGGGCCGGCCCCTTCGACGCCGTCTACCTCATGCCGGGCTGCGCCAACCCGACCGGGCTGACGATGGGGCTTGCTCGCCGCCTTGCCGTCGCCGAGGCGGCCGGCGACGCCCTCGTCGTCGAGGACGACATCTATTCGTTTTTGCTGCCCTATCCGCTGCCCTCGGTCGGGGCCCTGGCCCGCCGGTATGTCGCCATCTGCTCGACCTCAAAGTCGCTGGCCCCCGGGCTTCGCATCGGCTACATGAGCTTTTCGCCCGAGCTGCGGGACCCGCTGGTGCGGGGCATTTACAACATCAACGTCAAAAGTTCGCCCTTTGAGGCCGAGGTGGCGGCGGAGCTCATCCTGTCGGGCGCCGCCGACAAAATTTCGGCCGACAAGCGGCGCATCAGCGCCCGGCGGTGGGCCGTCGCCGACGAGTATCTGCCGCCGGTGGCGGGCGTCCCGGGGCTCTTCCGGTGGCAACCGACCCCCTTTGACTGCGCCGCGGCCGAGGCCGAGGCCCGGCGCAACGGCGTGCGGGTGCTGCACGCCGGCCGGTTTGCCGCGGCGCCCGGCGTCTCGGGCGATTTTCTGCGGATATCGCTCTGTGCCGAGCCGGAGCCGGCCCTGCGCCGGGGACTTGCCATCCTGCGGGACGTGCTCGCCCGCGGCCGGCAGGGCGAGCTGATCGTGTAGGGGAGGAGACAGGGGAGAAGACATGCGTCTGCCGGTCCTCCTAAGTTTAACCGTTGACGCAAAAATAACCCGCCCCGAAAAGGGCGGGTTATTTTGATGAATATTCAAGGCCCAGAGCCCGTCACACGCCGACCGGAATGCCGAGCTCGCACCGGCGCTTTGCGGCCTCGCGGTCGGCGGCAAAAATGAGGACCACCACCGCGGCGCAGATGCCGATGTACCCATACCAGGCCGGCAGATAGGTGCCGACGTGGTCGTAGACCCAGCCTGAGAAAGGCACGGCGATGGCCGAGCCCGCCATGCTGATAGAGGCCATGAGGCCGTAAATGGAGCTGTAGTAGAGGTCCCCGAACAGCCGGTTGACGGTGTAGGTGCGCTGGACGGTCTGAATGGCGTTTGAGAGGCCGAAAGTCACGACAAACAGCTTCGGCGCGAAGGGCATACGGGCAAAAATCAGCAGCACGAGGGAGGCGGCGAAGAGCCCGCTGCCGTAAATCGCCCCGACCTTGATGCCGTATTTGTCATAGACGCAGCCGAGCAGAATCTTGCCGGCGATCAATACCGCCATGGTGCCGGCGTAAATGGCGGAGGCCGTGTCGGACGAGTAGCCGATGTCGGAGAGATAGGCGATGACATGGGCCTGCGTGCCCATGCCGACAAAGCTGGTCAGAAATGTGGCGGCGCCGAAAAACCAGAAGGCGGAGCAGTGTGTGGCCTGGTCGCGGGTGAAGCCGGTGCGCAGTGTCGGCTCCGGCGCGCTCTCATCCACGCCGTAGGGCAAAAGCCCTTTGTCTGCCGGCTTATCCCGCAGGATGAGCAGGATGGTGGGGACGGTCATGAAGAAGAAGATGGTGCCCATGACCCGAAAGCCCGACTGCCAGCCGTGGGCCTGCACCGACGCGTTGACGATGGGCACCATGAGGGAGGCGGCAAGCCCCGAGCCCGAGAGGGAGACCCCCATGGCAAACCCTTTTTTTGCGGCAAACCAGTTTGAGAGCAGCTTGGCCACCGCAATGGTGCCGCACAGTCCCGTAGAGACGCCGATGACGGCGGCGACGATGTAAAAATGCCAGACCTCACTCGCAAAGGAGTAGCCGAAAACGCCGGCCGACATGGCGAGGGCGCCGACCAGCATCGTGGGGCGCAGCGGGCGGCGCTCAAACCATCGCCCGATGAGGGGCGCCGTCAGCATGGAGCCAAAGGAGGAGAAGGTGGAATAGAGCGTAAATCGCGCCCTGGTCACGTCGAACGCCTCGCAGACCGGTTTGACAAAGACGCTCATGGAGTTTGAGATGACCCCGACGCAGGCGCCGGTCATCAAAAGGCAGCCGGCAACCATGACCCAGGCATAGTGGAATCGCGGGCCTGCTTTTTCCATAGGGGCACGACCTTTCCTTCGGTTTTCCGTTTTCACTAAAGCGATGCAATATTGGGGATTTTATTGCACAAAATATTGCCGAGGTGATGAAATGGACAGGCATACCACAGAGCACACCACTGAACACACCAACCGGGCGAGACCGCTGTTTCCGCCCGAAGTGCCGGCCACCTCCGACAAGCCGGAAATCGGCAATCTCCCGGCGGAGGGCGGCGACGAAGAGATACTGCCGCCCCTTAAACTGCAAGATATTCAAAGCCTGTGACGGAAAACGGCAAAAAACCGGCCGGCGCCTGAGTTCCAGCCTCTGCTGGGCCGGCGCCGGCCATTTCGTTTTACAGTTTTGCCTTTGCCTTCGAAGCCGAGATGTCGGCCGCAAGCAGAATGGCCATGATGAGGAAAATGATGACGGCGTAACCGCCCCAGGCTGCCGCGTAGGAGCCGGTTGCGTCATAGACAAAGCCGGAGAAGGGCATGCCGAGCGACATTCCCGCCATGTAGAAAGGGGAGGAGATGCCGTAGATTCTGGCATACTCGAGGTCGCCGAAGAGGTGGCTGACAAAGTAGGGCATCGGAATGGTCTGCATGGCGTTTGCAAGTCCGAAGATGACGGCAAAGCCAAAGGCGAGCCCCTTGCCCCGCCCGGCGGCAAGCAGCACGACTTCGGAGGCCACGAAGACCGCGCACATGTACACGGTGCCGACCCGCACGCCGAACTTGTCGAAAATATAGCCGAGCAGCACTTTGCCGGCCATGAGCACCGCCATGGAGAGCGAGAACATGGAAGAGGCGAAGTCCGAAGTGTAGCCGACGTCGGTGAGGTAGGCGATGACATGCTGCTGGGTGCCCATTCCGACAAAGCCGGTCAAAAAGAGCGAGGCCACAAAGAACCAGAAGGCCGGCATGCGCACGGCCTCCGCCCGGGTGAACCCGGTCTTGCGGGGGGTCTCGCCGTCCTTGGCGGCGAGCTTTTCGGCGCCCAGCGCCGTCTGGCCGACGTCCTCCGGCCGCGGCTTGATGAGCAGCAGGATGGTCGGCAGCGTCAGACAGATGAAGATGACCGAGAGCGTGCGGTAGCCGCCGCGCCAGCCCGAGGACTCAATGATTTTGTTGACGATGGGGACCATGACGGTGGCGGCAAGCCCTGAGCCGGTGTAGGCGATGCCGGTGGCAAGGCCGCGCTTGTCGACAAACCAGCGGGAGAGCAGCAGCGCAATTGGAATGCCGTTCATGAGCCCGATTAAAGTGCCGTTCATAATTGCGATGGCATAGAACTGCCACAGCGAAGTGGCGAAGGAGTAGAGCATCAGGGTGCCGGCGCCGGCGCAGCAGCCGATGACCATCAGCCGTTTAAAGGGGTACTTCTCAAAAAATCCGCCGATGAAAGGCGCCATGACCATACTGCAGACCGATGAAAAAGTTGCGTAAAGCGAGAACTGCCCGCGGGCAACGCCCAGCGCCTCCGAGACCGGCTTGACAAACACGCTCACGCAGTTGGACGCGATGCCGATGCCCGCCCCCGCCAGGAGCATGCAGCAGCCCACGATGATCCAGCCGTAAAACGGCCGGTGCTTTTGCGTAGCTTCCATATTTTTTTAATATTCCTCCCTGTGCCGTCGAAAAAAAAGGGCGCAGATGCCCCTTCCCGCGGCAGACTGCAACAAGGACATCATACCACATTGTATCTTTGGATACAATTGAGTATGGTTAAAAAGGAGCCAAAAATAAAGTTGGTATTTTGGACATATTGTTGAGATGAATGACAACCGGGTCCGCCAAAAGATTCACAGTTTGGTGTTTGTACTGAGAAGCCGGATATGATATAATAATCGTATAGCGGCTATTATATCTTGATTTAATTCCGCGTGCGATTTTCACCCTTGCGGGTGAACGCACATGCGGCCATGATATCCCTGCGCGCTGCGCGCATGTGATATCATAACCGCAGTGTCGCTTTTTCTTCGAAGGTCCGTGCTTTTCTTTGGCCCTACGCCCGAACGCGCACGGACAATATTCCCATGTAAACGAGGTGCTTTGCCATATTTGACAACATGGTGCTGGTCTGGCTTGTGCTGACCGTCATATTCCTCGTGGCCGAAGGGCTGACTTTCGGGCTGACGACGCTCTGGTTTGCGCTGGGGTCGCTCGTTGCGCTGCTCGCAGCTTTTATTCGGCTGCCGGTCCCGGTGCAGGTCATTTTGTTCATCGCGGTTTCGGCGGCCTCCCTGCTGCTGCTTCGCCCCATTATCAACGGGGTGCTCAAAGTGGGCCGGGAGCGCACCAACGCCGACCGGGTCATCGGCAAGACCGCCCGGGTGACCGAGACCATCGACAACATTCAGGAGCGCGGCCAGGTGCGCCTCGACGGCCAGGTCTGGACCGCCCGCTCCGACTCCGGGGAGTGCATTGAGCGGGGCCGCGAGGCCGTCGTGCTGCGCATCACAGGCGTCAAGCTCATTGTCAAGTCGGTTCCCGAACTGCCGCCCGTCCCGGAAGAGCGGTCCGTCCCGGAAGAGCCCCGTAACCCTTAGCGCTTTACCCGTAGTTCTTAGCTCTAAGCTATTTGTTTTTAGTTCAAAACTGGAGGTTTTGCATATGCCACCCATCATCGCAGCCATGTTATGGACGGTTTTCGGACTGCTTGTCGTCGCAGTCGTGGCCTCCTGCATTCAGATTGTGCCGCAGGCCAAAGCCTACATCGTCGAGCGGCTCGGCGCCTATCAGGCCACCTGGGAGGTCGGACTGCACTTCAAAATTCCGCTCATTGAGCGCATTGCCAAAAAGGTCTCGGTCAAGGAGCAGGTGGTCGACTTCCCGCCCCAGCCGGTCATCACGAAGGACAACGTGACGATGCAAATCGACACCGTCATCTACTTCCAAATCACCGACCCCAAGCTCTACGCCTATGGCGTTGAGGTGCCGATGTCGGCCATTGAGAACCTGACGGCCACGACGCTGCGAAACATCATCGGCGACCTCGAGCTCGACGAGACGCTGACCAGCCGCGACCACATCAACAGCAAAATGCGGCTCATTCTGGACGAGGCCACCGACGCTTGGGGCATTAAGGTCAACCGCGTCGAGCTCAAGAACATCCTGCCGCCCCGCGAAATTCAGGACGCGATGGAGAAGCAGATGAAGGCCGAGCGCGAGCGCCGGCAGGCCATCCTGCAGGCCGAGGGCGTCAAGGCGTCCCAGATTCTCGTGGCCGAGGGCGAAAAGGAGTCGGCGATTTTGAGGGCCGACGCCTCCAAAATCACGAAAATCCGCGAGGCCGAAGGCGAGGCCGAGGCCATTCTGACCGTGCAGCGGGCCCTTGCCGACTCCATTAAGCTCTTGAATGAGGCAAGCCCCGAAGAGGGCGTCATTAAAATCAAGGCGCTTGAGGCGTTTGCTAAAGCGGCCGATGGCCGGGCGACCAAAATCATCATCCCGAGCGAAATCCAGGGCATCGCGGGGCTTGCGGCCTCCGTGGCCGAGACGTTGGCGCCAATTCCCGCGCCGGCCGTCAAGGCGCCTCAGCACAAAGCACCGGAAAAGGAATAGCATTAAAAACACGCTGCCGCCGGACTTCACGTCCGGCGGTCTTTTTTATCGTCCCGGGGCCCGAATAAAAAGGGCTGCCCGGGACGTAAACTATTGACAGAGAAGTAGACGGCGTCTTTAGACGCCGATTGTATCGGGGAGTGATTGAATGAGGCTTACGGACGCCGCGACGGCGGCGGTGGGCAGGGCCACCGGGTGCGCGAGGAGACTCGGCCACAGCTTTGTCGGCAGCGAGCATCTGCTGTACGGGCTGGCGTCGGACGACAGGGGGCTCGTGTCGGCCATGCTGTCGAGCTACGGAGTGACGGCGGCCGCCGTGGAGGCGGCTGTCGCTTCGCGCTACGGCAGAGGGGCGCCAAACGGCGCGCCGCCGGGGCTGACGCCGCGGGGCAAGCGGGTCTTAGAGGGGGCGGCCGCGGGGGCCGCCGCTTTCGGGCAGTCCCACGTCGGGCCGGAGCACATCTTTCTGTCGCTCTTAGGGGAGGGGGAGGGCGGGGCCGCCTCGCTTTTAAAGGGGCTCGGCTGCGAAGTGCGCCGCATGGCCGACGAGCTCTGCTCCGCCATGGGGCGCATTAGCCCCGACCGGGAGGACACCTCCTGCCCGACCCTGTCCCAGTTTGGCACCGACCTGACGGCGGCAGCCCGCCGCGGGCGGCTCGACCCCGTCATCGGGCGGGAGACCGAGACGCAGAGGGTCATTCAAATCCTGTCGCGCCGCCGAAAAAACAACCCCTGCCTCATCGGGGAGCCGGGCGTGGGCAAGACGGCGGTCGTCGAAGGGCTGGCCATCGCCATCGCCGAGGGCTCGGTGCCCCAGACCCTCACCCGCCGCCGCATTGTCACACTGGACCTTCCGGCCATGATTGCCGGGGCCAAGTACCGCGGCGAGTTTGAAGAGCGGCTGCGGGCCGTCATTGAGGAGGTCAAGTCGGCCGGCGACGTCATTTTGTTCATTGACGAGCTGCACACCATCGTGGGGGCGGGGGCGGCCGAGGGGGCGGTCGACGCGGCCTCCATCTTAAAGCCGCCGCTGGCCCGCGGGGAGCTGCTTTTAATCGGGGCGACGACGGCCGAGGAATACCGCCGCCACATTGAGCGGGACGCGGCCCTTGAGCGCCGGTTTCAGCAGGTGCAGGTGGCCGAGCCCGACGAGGCGGCGGCAAAGGCCATCCTCGCGGGGTTGCGGGACCGGTACGAGGCCCACCACGGGGTCACCATCACGGAGGAGGCCATTGAGGCCGCCGTCCACCTGTCGGTGCGGTATCTGCCCGACCGGCGGCTGCCCGACAAGGCCATTGACCTCATTGACGAGACGGCCGCCCGGGTGCGGCTGTCGGCCGCCACCTGTCCGACCGAGCTGCGCACGGCCGAGGAGAAGCTGGCCGAGACCAAAAACGAAAAAGAGGCCGCCGTGTCGGGGCAGGACTTCGAGCGGGCGGCGGCCCTGCGGGACGCCGAGCGGCGGGACTTGGCGCTGCTCGAGGAGCTGCGCAGCCGCTGGGAAGAGGGGGCAGGCGGCCGGCTGTCGGTCGGAGCGGCCGACATCGCCGCCACCGTCGCCGACTGGACCGGCATTCCGGCCGGCCGCCTGACCGAAGGGGAGGCCGGAAGGCTGCTGCGCCTTGAGGAGGAGCTTTCGGCCCGGGTGGTCGGGCAGGAGGCGGCCATCGCCGCAGTCGCCAGAGCGGTGCGACGGGGCCGGGCGGGGCTGTCCGACCCGAAGCGCCCCCGCGGCTCCTTTGTCTTTTTGGGGCCGTCGGGGGTCGGCAAGACCGAGCTCGCCAAGGCGTTGGCCGACGCCGTCTACGGCTCGGAGGAGGCTTTGGTGCGCATTGACATGTCGGAATTCATGGAGCGGCACTCGGTCTCGCGGCTGGTCGGCTCGCCCCCCGGCTATATTGGCTACGACGACGGCGGCCAGCTCACGGAGCGCATTCGCCGCAGGCCCTACTGTGTGCTGCTCTTAGACGAAATCGAAAAAGCCCACCCCGACGTCTGGAACATTCTGCTCCAGCTCCTGGAGGAGGGCTGTCTGACCGACTCGCAGGGCCGCAAGGTCGACTTTCGCAACGTCATTCTCATCATGACCGGCAACATCGGCTCCATGTCCCCCAAGTCGGCCGGCTTGGGGGCGACGGCCGAGGGGGCGGTCATGGCCGAGGCCAAGCGCATGTTCCGGCCGGAGCTGTTAAACCGAATTGACGAGATC